>JAUVJT010000030.1 GCA_030592225.1 Candidatus Stahliibacteriota bacterium
TACTCTGTTCTACTGAAGACAAAAATTTAAGTCTTCTGGCTACCGATCTGGATATCTACGTAAAGACGTCGGCTGAAATAGAGGTAGCCGAACAAACCCGCGTTCTTCTTCCCGGGCGTAAGCTGGCGGAAATAGTCAAGGAAAGCGCCGCCGAAGAGATAGAGTTTACCAAAGAAGAAAGCCGGGTTATAGTAAAGGCGGGTAGAAGCACGTTCAGGATTCCCATACTCGACCCTGATGAGTTTCCAAAGATGTTTGAGCGGCCATCGGCCATCAAGTTTAATATCGAGGCTGCCGCTCTGAGGAATCTATTTGAGGCTGTCGAGTTCGCGGTCTCAAGAGGCGAGGATCGCCCTGCCATGACCGGAATCTTTTGGGAAATAAAACCAGAGCGTAATCGCATGGTGGCCACCGACGGGCATCGCATGGCGTTAAGTGAGGATAAAGATAATATCCTTAACATCTCAGATCAGTCCCTCATTCTTCCCACTAAGATATTCAATTTCCTGCCCAAGGATATTGAAGGAAGCATGGATGTTTTCCTGGACGATACCAAGATTGGTCTGCGTTTTGAGGCGACCGAGGTGGTCTCCAGACTCATCGAGGGACCTTATCCCGACTATGAAAAAGTGATACCTGCCGAGATCAACAATTTCCTCACCGTAAACCGGGAGGAACTCACCGCGGCAGTGCGCCGCATGTTGATATTTACCAACCAGGTAACCCGGCAGATAAAGCTGGCCCTGGGCAAGAAGAATCTTGAGCTTTACTCGACATCCCCTGAAGGAGAGGAAGCCCAGGAAGAGCTTTCCTACACTTACCAGGGCGACAGCTTTGAGGTTGCATACAACGGCTCCTATCTTCTGGACGTTCTCCGCCACATCTCTTCAGACGACGTGGTGTTTGAGATAACCGGTGCGCTTTCCGCAGCGCTTCTTCGCGGCGCAGGAGACCGGGATAAACAAGATAGATTGTACCTGTTGATGCCAATCCTTCTGGACTGAGCAGGCTTGGAACAAGACACCTCAGCGGGCACCAACGACATCCCCGACGATCTACGCGCCAGGATTGCCGCTATCGACAAACCGGTGGACATCAAGGTGTTCGTAACCCCAACCTGTCCTCACTGTCCTGGAACAGTTGCTTGTGATTAACGTGGGTTCAATAACGAAGTGCAACACCTTTACCCAAAGAATGGGCACAGGGGAAAGCGGGAAGCAAGATGCTATTCTAAGTGTGTATGCGAACAAGATACCATCACTTGGATTTCCGCTAATCAAGGACTGAAAAGTCATCTCCGGCATGCCCGGCTGATGTTTTTCCTGGCGATTGGTTGGGTGTATTCTTTGAGCGCAAGATTACCTGAAGTGTCGCTAGCGGAGAATCAGTGATGGGCAAAGAGCAGTGCAGCCTTTGAGCATGGAGTCGAGGACGGTGAGATTAGATGAGGAAGGGGATATACCGGACGCAAAATCGTGTTACGAAACGCTTGAAACTTGACACGGGTCTGAATTGTTCTAGAATGTAGGGTATACAAAGATGCCGAAGTGGCGGAACTGGCAGACGCGGTGGACTCAAAATCCATTGGGGCTTACACCTCGTGAGGGTTCGACTCCCTCCTTCGGCATTACTAATCTGATTATTACTGATCATTGAAATACCGGATCAGTACCGACGTTGATGAAATTTCCCAATCCAAGGAGGATTTTATAATGGGAATGCTCAAGGATGAGGATAAGAAATACCTCACCGAACAGTTTGAAGAAAAGATGGTGGACCCGGTCCCGATCCTGCTCTTCAGTCAGAAACTTGAATGCGAGTACTGCCAGCCCACCGAGCAGATACTTACCGAGCTTGCAGAGCTGTCCGATAAACTTACCCTGGATATCCGCAACCTTCAGATTGAATCCGCCGATGCCAAGGAATTTGAGATTGACAAGGTTCCCGCCATCATCCTTCTGCGCGACGATAAGGATCAGGGCATAAGGTTCTTCGGCATTCCATCGGGGTACGAATTTTCCAGCCTTCTGGCTGCCATCCTGGATGTCTCAGCCGGCACCAACGACATCCCCGACGATCTGCGCGCCAAGATTGCCGCCATCGACAAACCGGTGGACATCAAGGTGTTCGTAACCCCAACCTGTCCTTACTGTCCTGGAGCGGTTCGCGCCGCGCACAAAATAGCCATGCTCAACCCCGACCATATCCGCGGCCAGATGATTGAGACCACCGAGTTTCCCCATCTTGCCAACAAGTATGCGGTATACGGCGTGCCCAAAACCGTCATCAACGAGAACGTTCAATTTGAAGGCACGATGCCCGATCAGGCGGTGGTCGAGCACGTGCTTGCGGCGCTCTCATCCCGGGACTGATTCTCTTACCCCTAATGATGCAAGATGCAGAAAACGAGATCGAGTTGGGTAACAAAGAAACAGGAGGAAAGAAATGTACACTCTAGGTATTATCGTAATACTCGTTAGTGGAATCTGGTTTTTAATCGCACGGAGTAAAAAAAGGCTAGCGGCTAACCCTAAAGGTTGGCAAGTTCCGGCGGCAATCCTTGGCGGAGGCGGGGCATTGTTGATTTTGGGAATTGTATGTAGTGTTGCTGGAGCCGCGTCTCGTAACAAAGAAGCACGCGAAGCCCAACGTCAAACTGAGGCCGATAGCGTATTTGCTTGGACAATCGCAGAAAATCCTGATACCGCTTCACTCGAAGACATTCGTAAAGCTGTAGGTGTCCTCAGCAAATATAATGTAACCCCTTCGGAAGAATTACGAACACGGGGTATCAATCTCCATTTGAAAAAAGCAGATAGTCTTACGCAGGTAGTGCTTAGTCTGCCGAATCCAACTAATCTTACAGGAGGACAAAGTATGCGTGCTGATGTTAAGTCTGCCATACTCTTTCTTGGAGAAATACAGATTTATGGTGAACTTAACTCTTCCCAGCAGAATAAGTACAACACTTTTGAGAACCGTCTTAAGCGTAAGCACGAAACTCTTGATAATTACTGTAAACCCGAGGAGGAGCGTCTTGAACGTAAACGTCAACTTGAAGAAGAACGTCTTGCACAAGAGGCTAAAAGAGAAGAAGAAGCACCCTTGCAGCGTGAATTATTCGCTATAGCACTCGAGAACTCATATCTTGATAACGGATTAGAGACCACGGCAGTTGCGATAGGACATAACTCAAACGTACTTTGCATAACCGGCCCCTGGATAAACAAAGTTCAAGTACATGAGATAAAAAAGAACTCCGAGTTTTTGACAAAGCTCAAAGGGTTAGGATTTAAGGAAATCCTTTTGGCGAATGATGATACTGGAAAGAAATTTCATTGGGACCTCTAATTGGGAAAATTCCTATTTGTCATTGCGAGCGACCGAAGGGAGCGCGGCAATCTCATGCCAACAACAGAGCTATGATATTGCTTCGTCCCGAACGTCCGCCGAACGTCATCTTAACACGGGAGTAGATTGATGGATTTTTCGTTTTCCGTTTCCGGTACGCCTGAAGTTGACCTCAAGGATTCCTACGACGTGGTGATAATCGGCGCAGGCCCAGCCGGGCTTACCGCCGCAATATACGCCTCACGCGCCCAGCTTTCCACCCTGGTGGTTAACAAGGGGGTTGCGGGCGGTCTGGCGGCCTCAACCGAGTGGATTGAAAACTACCCCGGATTTCCCGAAGGCGTATCAGGTGCGGAGCTGGGCCGCGCCATGCAGGCCCAGGCGCAGCGCTTCGGCGCAGAGATATTCAACGGAGAGCCGGAGACGCTAGATATTGCCTCCCATCCCAAGCGCATCAAATTGAGCGGCAAGGACATCACCACCCGGGCGGTCATCATCGCCACCGGGACTACTCCCAAGAAACTGAACGTTCCCGGGGAGGCCGAGTTGACAGGACGCGGGGTAAGCTACTGCGCCACCTGCGACGGCCCGTTCTTCAAAGACAAGCAAATCGTGGTGGTCGGCGCCGGGTCGTCGGGCGTTCAGGAATCCATCTTTCTAGCCAAATTCGCGGCAAAAATCACCATCGTGGAATTCCTGCCCACCATCCAGGCGGAAAAGATACTGGTAGAGCGCTTCGAGAAGACAGGCAAGGGCGCGTTTATCCTCAATCACGAGCTGCTCGGCATAGAGGGTGCGGATAAGGTCGCCGGGGTGAGGATACGTGAGCGGTCATCAGGCTCAGAAAGGCTCCTTTCCTGCGACGGGGTGTTTCTGTACGTGGGTCTTGCGCCTCAGACCGCGCCGTTTGCGGACGCCGTGGGACTCGACAAATGGGGATACATTGAAGTGGACAGCAGCCAGCGCACCAGTATCGAAGGTGTGTGGGCGGCAGGGGACGTTACCGCCGGCGCCACCCGCCAGATTGCCGCCGCGGTGGGTGCAGGCGCGACTGCCGCTATCGAAGCTGAACATTACCTTTCATCCAAATCCTAAAGCAAGCACTAAAGCAAGCAAAGGAGAGATTAAGATGAAGTTTGCAAAAATTACAGGGGTTATGATCATACTGCTGATTCTGGTGTTTGGCCTGGCAGGCTGCAAGCCCAAACCCGCTGACGAAGATAAGGCCAACCTTGTCCCTGATGTACCGATGAGTCAGGCTGCCCAGACCCCGGACAGCATAACAGGTCAGGTTGAGGTTGGCGAGAGCGCTCGACCCGAGTCCGATGCCGAATCTTCGAGTGAACCTGAGCCTGATCCGGGCAAGAACCGCAAACAGGCCCCCGATTTCACGCTCGCCGATCTATCCGGGAGACTGCACTCTCTGGCGGATTTTCAGGGCAAGGTGGTGCTGGTGGATTTCTGGGCCACCTGGTGCGGACCGTGCCGCAAGGAAATTCCCCACCTGGTTAAGCTTTACGATACCTACAAATCGAAGGGTTTCGTTATCCTGGGCGTGGGGCTGGACAGACAATCCAACATTGCCAAGTTCGCAGCGGATAATAAGATAAGCTATACGGTGCTGGTGGACGAAAAAAGCGTCGCTGCGAGGCCGTATGGCGTAAGCGGTATACCACGAACACTTATCATCGACAAAAAGGGCAGGATTGCCTTTGATCACACCGGCTTTGCTCCGGGCATGGAGAAAGAGATGGAAGCAGAGATAAAGACCCTGCTGGCCGAGGAGTATTAGCGTCCGCAGAGAGAGAAAGGACAAATTAACCACAGAGGCAGAGCCTGCCTCTTGAACGCTTTGCGTTCATAGGGTACAGAGCGAAAATCAACTAGCCAAGGTAAGTATACATGTAGCTTGAGAAAATCGAGTCTTTTCCTTAATCAATGGTTCCGAAGGGAAACGACCGAAGGAGTTTCACCGTAGGAAGACGACTGTAAGGAGTCTTAATCTGTGCACCGTAAGGTGAACGACTGTAAGGATTTCTCATCTGCGGATTGACTTCGTCGCAAGCGTATAAGTCATTGAAGCTCCCTTTGGTCGCCGCTTCGCGTCGGTCTCGGACACCCTCCCAGGGGTTCCATGAGATACAATAAGTATCCTGTGGCATAACTCCTTACCCACGGGACAGGCTCTATCCCACGGGGCAGGTTCTATCCAAAGGGGCGCGCTGCAGGGTCATTCATTCTACAGGCTACGGGACTTTCGAGAGGGATTTTTTTGCAGGGATTGCGTCTAATCAGGCAACTTCAACAAGGGGTTGCGCGTCCTGTATATTTTGAGTAATATAAGGGTCGCGGCCATTATTAAGAGCCATTGGTCATTATGGGAATAGCATAAAGGAGGTTAGATATTATGAAGGAGAATTCGCCCAGGCAGACGGCGTTGATAGGAGCGATGATTGGCGCCGCCTCGATTATGGGTTTCGTTGTAGGCCTCTTGATCACCGGTGTATTCGGCATCTTTCCCCGGGCGCAAGCGGATGAGGGGGATATGCTCGCAGCGCTCGGCGCCGAAAGCCCGTTCGTTGCGGTGGCGAACGAGGTACTGCCCGCGGTGGTTAATATCAGTTCCAGCAAAAAGGTTGCCGCCGGGGAATTTCCTTTCGGCGATCCCTTCTCCAGAGAGTTCACCGAGGAGTTTTTCAAGGGGCAGCCTCGTGAACAGACGCACTACAATCTCGGCTCAGGCGTTATATTCAGAGCCGACGGCTACATACTTACCAACAATCACGTGATTGCCGCCGCCGACGACATCACCGTCACCATGCACGACGGACGGACCTTCAAGGATAAACAGGTAAAGCTGATAGGCATTGACCCGCATACCGACCTTGCCGTTCTCAAGGTGCAGACCAAAAAAGACCTGCCCGCTGCCAGGCTGGGTAATTCGGATTCGTTGAAAGTAGGCGACTGGGCAATAGCAATAGGCAATCCTTTTGGACTTGAAGGTACGGTTACCGTGGGGGTGATCTCGGCCAAGGGCCGCTCCAACCTTCTTCTGCCTTCCCGGCAGCGCTACCAGAACTTTATCCAGACCGATGCCGCCATAAACCCGGGCAACTCCGGCGGGCCCTTGTGCAACATTCACGGCGAGGTAGTCGGCCTCAACACGGTCATATCCAACCCCTCGGGCACCAACATCGGCATAGGATTTGCCGTGCCCGTCAACATGGCCGGTGAGGTGGCACGGCAGCTTATCGAGAAGGGCAAAGTGGAGCGAGGCTATCTTGGGGTCTACCCGCAGGAATTGGACGAGGATATGCGCAAGAGCCTGGGAATCAAGGGTAAGCATGGCGTGTTGGTAGCGGACGTGGTTGAAGAAACCCCTGCACAAAAGGCCGGCTTGCGTTCCGGAGACGTGATAGTGCTCCTGGACGGCGAGAAGGTTACGGACGTAGAGGACTTCCGGGAGCGCGTCGCCGCCAAGGGGCCGGGCAAGACGGTACAGATGAAGGTGTGGCGAGACGGCAAGGAGATAACTCTCAAAGCCACCCTCGGCGAACTTCCCGAAGAGCCTCTGGCCTCCCGGACGCCTCAGCCTCGCGTCCAGCAGCCGTCTTTCGGGTTTGTTGTACGTTCGTTGTCCGCCGAAGAGCTGCAGCGCTACGGCCTGACTGCCGGGGTACTGGTGGAAGAGGTCGAGAGCCGCTCGCGGGCGGAGCGTGCAGGCATAGGCCCGGGCGACGTTATCCTCAAGATAGACGGCCGCACCGTTGCGGACGCGGCAGGGTTCAGCGAGATAACAAGGGAACTAAAATCATCCAATAAAGAGGTGGTGCTGGTGCAAATATACCGCCACGCCCGGCGATTTTTCGTAACGCTGTATCTGGATTAGGAGACACATTTGATGTTTAGGGGAACAAAACTTACCGGCGAGCGATTGTTTGCCCGGGGCATCCTGCGATTCTTGCCCCTGAGGGACAGGCGGAAGGAGCGTTGATTTATGCTTAAGTGGGTTTCCGATAAGTCGTTGTCCCGCTACTTTAAGGAGATAATGCGCTATCCGCTCATCTCGCGCGAAGAGGAGGAGAAGCTTGCCCGCAGGTCAAGGCTGGGAGACGTGATAATTAAAGTGGGGGAAAAAACCTGCAACTCCCCCAGGACTCTTATCAGTCAAGTTAAAAATTCAGTACCCGGCTCCCGCTTGGAACTGAAGGTGCGACGGGGGAACCAGGATATGAACATTACCCTGCAGATACCCTCTTCGTTTTCTCCTAAAGAGGAAAAAGAATTCATCCTGGGCATGAAGGTAGGCAAGGTCGCGGATCTTTCCGCCCCGCAGATCAAGATGCTGGGCAGCAAACGCGGTCTTCTGGTTACGGAGGTTGCACCGGATTCCCCTGCTGCGCTTGCCGATTTAATGGACTATAACCGTGAGGCGCGCGACAAGCTTATTCTTCACAACCTGCGCTGGGTGGTTACCATTTCCAAGCAATACCAGAAACGCGGTCTGCAGCTCGCAGAACTCATCAACGAGGGGAATCTTGGTCTTATCCAGGCGGTTACCAAGTTTGACGAACGCCGCAAGACCCGTCTTACCACCTACTCCAACTGGTGGATACGCTACTACATCGTCTCCGCCCTCGCTTCGCGCCACCTTATCAAGCTGCCCATCAAGATGCGCCACCTGGCGAGAAAGATACGCGACAGTTACGGGGTTCTTTCCCAGCACCTGGGCCGTGCGCCCTCCATTGAGGAATTGGCTCGCGAGCTAGAGGTTACCCCCGAGGAGGTCTCAGCGGCATTCGACTGCGGGGTTGCCGAGCTTTCCATCGACGCCCTGCCCTTCGAGGATTCAAAGGTTACCTTCGAGGAGGTGCTGCGCGATACCCGCTCGCGCTCGCCTGCCGAGCACAGCGCCAGGGAGCAAAGAGAGCGCGAGGTGCGGCTGTCCCTGGACGAGACCCTGGCCGATCGCGAGCTTTACGTGGTCAGCCGGCATTTTGGCGTGCCCCTGCCCCCCGACCGCAAGTTCACCGTAAAGAAGCTTACGGCCGTATTCGGGAAGCCTGCCGACGAGATACAGCAAACCATTTGAACAGCCTGCCGGAAGCTGCTTTCCCGGCTGCGCAGCAGTCTGGGTTCCGATGGCCTGAAGCGTTACGCCAAGCTCACTCCGGCTGACATGAAGGCGCTGCCCGAGGTGTTGAAGAAAGGGACGCAGCATCCCCGGACGACAATCTGCAAGATTATGGGGCGGGTACGCAAGAATATCCCTTCGGCGGTGACCGATAATCTTGAGACGCTCAATTTGGAGGAACGCGAGGTGTTCTGCCTTTTCTGGAACGTTAACCAGCAGCAAGAGCTGAACCTGCGCGAGCTGGGCGATTTGCTGGGGGTGTCGCGCGAGGCGGCGCGTCAGGTTAAGGAACGTGCCATAAAGAAGCTGAAGAAAAACCTGCGCCCCAACGCCCTTGAGGATTTTTTCCGCGAAGCGGTGTAATTATGCTCCTTTTCTCCTGCGGAGAAAAGATCGCGGCGAGAAACAGGTGAAGCAAACCTTTGACTCCTTTGTTCGGCATCGGTCTTCATCGCAAGTCATTTATAAGAATATCGAGCTTAAGTCAACCGTTCCGGATTATTTCTTGAAGGTACAATCAGGAAGGTTTTCCCCTCACCCCCTCTCTTAGCAGATGGAGTCACGAGGTTCTGTTGGATGGGGTGTTACGGTGTGTTGTGGGTTAGGTGTTACGGGTTAGGTGTTACGGGATGTGTTACGGGCGGGTTGACATTACCCCCTATAAGGGCTAAAATCAGCTTCAATGTCTAAGTTTTCCATATCAGGCCTGCGTGGAGTCGTGGGGACCGATTTAACCCTGGATGATTTCCTGCAGGTTGCCAGGTCGTTTGTCCGGTTCATGGGGGCGTCGAGGATGCTTCTGGCCAGGGACGCGCGGGTATCGGGCGGCGAGATTGGTGCAGCGATTAAGGCCGGGCTTGCCTCGGCAGGCTGTCGGGTGCTGGACGCGGGGATGGTTGCCACCCCCACCGCGGTGCTCGGAACTAAGAAATTTAACGCCGACGCAGGCCTCGTTATCACAGCCAGCCACAATCCACCTGACCAGAACGGTCTCAAGTTCCTTGAGCCGGGCCGGTTCCTGGCACCTGTCCGCAGCAAGGAATTCATCGAGTTCGCGGGCAAGGAGACACCGATACCCCAAGGGACAAACGCAGCCCCGGAGGATGTGGATGCTCTTGATAGCCACATGCAGGCATTGCTTAACCTCCTTGGGGGTTCTTCGCTTGAGCCGCGCCTGCGTGTTGGACTTGATCCGGTAAACGGTGCTGCAGGGCCTGAGGCAAAACAGATACTGGAGGCCCTCAACTGCGAGGTTCACACCGTCAACTTTGAGCCTGACGGTCGTTTTGGTCGTGGTGGAGAACCGGTGCCTGAGAATCTGGGAGACCTGGTATCGCTGGTGAGAGAAAAAGAACTGGATGCAGGATTCGCGTTCGATCCGGACGGGGACAGGCTTGCGTTTATTGACGAGCGAGGCCGTGCGCCGGGCGAGGAGTACACCGTTCCGCTATGCACGCGCTGGGCATTGGATAAGAACCCCGGCGACGTGGCGGTCAACCTCTCCACCTCCCGGCTAATTGAACACGTGGCCGCCGAGTTCGGGGTCCCGGTGCACCGCACCCCGGTGGGCGAAGCGCACGTGGTTGATAAGATGTTAGAAATCGGAGGCAGCTGCGGGGGCGAGGGGAACGGCGGCTTCATCCTTCCTGCGTTCAACGCCACTCGTGACGGTCTTCTGGCCATGGCGGTGCTGGTGGCGCTTCGTCGAAAGTCAGGGTCTCTTGCCGGGATGGTGGATTCGCTGCCTTCCTATTACCGCCGCAAGGATAAGTTCGCCATTGAATGGTCGGAAGGACTTGCAGAGAGAGTGGTTTCACTGTATCCTCAGGCGGAGAGGAACACCCAGGACGGGCTATGGCTGGGCGAGGAGAACTTTTGGGTGCACTTGAGGCCTTCCAACACCGAGCCTGTGCTCAGGCTGCTTCTGGAGGCCCGTTCTCAAAGTCAGGCAAATAAAATACTACAGGAGGTGAGAAAAATATGTGCGGCATAGTAGGCTACATTGGAAACCGCGACATCGAGTCGGTGATGTTCGTAGGGCTGGAGCGTCTCGAGTATCGCGGCTACGACTCCTGCGGCATGGCGCTCGTAGATGAAGGAAAAATCAAAATAATCAAGGTTACCGGCAGGCTGCAGAATCTGAAGGCTGCGTTGGAAAAACATCACCTGTCCGGATCCGTAGGAATCGGTCATACCCGTTGGGCTACCCACGGGTCGGTTCGCAAACGCAACGCCCACCCCTTTACCGATCCTGAAGGCCGGTTCGCGGTTGTCCACAATGGAATACTGGAGAACCACGTAGAGCTGCGCAAAAAACTGCAGGCCAAGGGCTACAAGTTTACCTCGGACACCGACTCGGAGATCATCCCCCATCTCCTGGCTTCCAACTACAAGGGCAACCTCCTTCAGGCGATTCTTCGTACCGTTAAGCACCTTAAGGGCAGTTTTGCCCTGGCCGCAATATCAGCAGATGATCCCGACACCCTGGTGGGATTGCGGACGGGTTCGCCCCTGGTTGCCGGGATAGGCAAGCATGAGTATGCGCTTGCATCCGATCCCCTGGCACTGGTGGGTATAACCCAGCGTATGATAGCGCTCGGCGAGGGCGAGGTGGTGGTTATTCGCCGCAACCAGTCGCCCGAACTCTACGACTTTGCGGGCAAGCGAATCAAGCCCAGGATTGTTCCCATCGAGTTTCACCCCAAGGCTATTTCCAAGGGGCGCTACCGCCACTTCATGCGCAAGGAGATATTCGAGCAGCCCACGGTTATCAAGAACAACATCGAACATCGTATACACAACGGACGCATATCCCTGGGTTCGGCTTTCCGCTTCTACTCGGAGGAGATGGAGGACTTCGAGAGTATCCTGATACAGGCTTGCGGCACCAGTTATCACGCCGGCCTGGTGTCCAGGTACTTTATCGAACAATTCTGCAGGATGCACGTTCAGGTGGAGATTGCCTCCGAGCTTATCGACCGCACCTCGGTTTTCGACAACCACGACCTCATGATTACCATAAGTCAATCGGGTGAGACCGCCGATACCCTGGCGGCCCTTCGGGCCGCCCGCAAGAGATCTGATCTTCTCAAGGTGCTTTCGGTACTCAACGTGAAGCGCACCTCTCTTGACCGGGAGTCCGACTCGGCAATCTACATCCACGCCGGGCCCGAAATAGGGGTGGCCTCCACCAAGGCCTACACCGCCGAGCTTTTTGCGCTGCTTACCTTTACCCTGGAGCTTGCCCGCAAGAAAAGGACTCTTACGTCGAGAAAACTCAGGGAGATAAAGACAGCCCTGGCCGCGCTGCCCGATTTGATGGCAAAGGTGCTCAGGCAGGATCGCAGCATTCGCGAGATAGCCAGGCGCTTCCAGAAGCGCAACTCCTATTTGTTCCTGGGGCGCGGCGCCAACTACCCCACCGCGCTCGAAGGGGCGCTTAAGCTCAAGGAAATAAGCTATATCCATGCCACCGGGTATCCTGCAGGCGAGATGAAGCACGGTCCCATTTCCCTGATAGACTCCAAGACCCCGGTGGTGGTGGTTGCACCCCGCGACACTACCTATGGGAAGATGAGCGCCAATATCGAGGAAGTGGCGGCAAGAGGAGGTCAGGTGATTGCGGTGGGTACGGCCGGAGACCGTGAGCTTGCGGCCAAAAGCGCGGCGTTTATTCCCATCCCCGACGTTCCGGACTACATTTTGCCTTTCCTTACCGTTATACCTCTTCAGCTGCTTGCCTACCACACCGCCGTGTTCCGCGGCTGCGACGTGGACAAGCCGCGAAACCTGGCTAAGAGCGTAACGGTTGAATAAAATGAGCGCTGCAGCGAAAGAATTGAGCAGGCAGAAAAAGGCTGAAGGGGTTGAAGTACACAAAAGATTACATATAATAACCTCATCGATTGGTTCGCAAAAGCGTAAAGAATCAAGGAGGATATATGGCCAAGAGTAGTGTAAAACCAGGCAAGGATCAGAACGATCGGCGCAAGGCGCTGGATACCGCGATAGGACAAATCCAGAAGCAGTTCGGCAAGGGCGCTATCATGAGGTTGGGGGAGAACCCCAGCGGGATTGGGGTGCAGGTCATTCCCACCGGTTCCCTGACCCTTGACGCCGCCCTGGGCATCGGAGGCCTGCCCAAGGGCAGGGTTATTGAGATATTCGGTCCCGAGGCTTCGGGTAAGACCACCATTGCGCTTCAGGCGGTGGCCAACGCGCAGAAGATGGGCGGACAGGCCGCGTTCATAGACACCGAGCACGCCTTAGACCCCATATACGCCGAGGCGCTGGGCGTCAACCTTGACGACCTGCTTCTGTCCCAGCCCGACGGGGGCGAGCAGGCGCTGGAGATAGCCGAGATTCTTACCCGCTCAGGGGGAATAGACATCTTCGTGCTCGACTCGGTGGCCGCACTGGCTCCGCGCGCCGAGATAGAGGGCGAGATGGGCGACGCGCACGTTGGTTTGCAGGCGCGGCTCATGTCGCAGGCGCTGCGAAAGCTCACCTCGATCATTGCCCAGTCCAAGACCTGTGCGGTGTTCACCAACCAGATTCGCATGAAGATAGGCGTGATGTGGGGCAACCCTGAGACCACCCCGGGCGGCCTGGCATTGAAGTTCCACGCCACGGTGCGTCTGGACATAAGGCGCATCGCGGCCATCAAAAAGGGAGAGGAGGTCATCGGCAACCGCACCCGCATCAAGGTGGTAAAGAACAAGCTGGCGCCCCCGTTCAAGCTGGCCGAGTTCGACATCATCTACGGCAAGGGCGTCAACTACATGGGCGAACTTGTGGACAAAGGGGTTGACCTGGGGTTCGTGCAAAAGTCGGGCACATGGTTCTCTTACGGTGAGGAACGCATGGGACAGGGCCGGGATGCGGCCATCGGCTTCCTGAACGAGAATCCTGAAGCGAAGGAGAAGCTCGAGCGCGAGGTGCGCGAGAAACTACTGCCTCCTCGTGAGACAAAGAAGAAACCGGTCGCCGAAGATGCCCAGGAGGCAAAACCAGAGGAGCAGCCAGGGTAGTGCATGAGCGCGCAAGACGAACGGGAACGGATTCGGGCCGCGGCATTCCGGCTGCTGCGATACCGGGAGCGCAGCGTGGCCGAGATGCGGGACCGGCTGCGCCGCAAGGGTTTTGACCGGGAGATCATCGAACATGAAATCGAGGTTCTCATCCAACAGCGGCTGCTTGACGACGAGCGGTTTGCAGGGGTGTGGATCAGGCACAAACTCACCATCTCCCGTAAGGGCAAGCGTCTCATCCAGGCCGAACTCGGAGCAAAAGGCATTTCCTCCGAGCTGTTCTCAAAAGTCTGGGCAGAACACGTCGATGTCGAAATTACCTCAGCACGAGAATGGACAAAGGTCAAAGCGGCAGGTTATGGTCTCCTGGATTCTTACGAACGCCGCGGACGCATCAGGCAGGGGCTTTACCGCAGAGGCTACTCTGCCGAAGCGATTGAAGAAGCGCTCAAGGAAATTGGATAGATGAAGTATAACCAGGAGGAATCAATGTCCGCAGAAGAGGTGATTACACTTATTCCCCCCGGTAAACTTCGGTGCGTAATTACAGGTAAACTCCGCAAGGATACACCCGAAGAACACGTGCGCCAGCGAATTGCTCGAAGTTTAGTCGAAGATTACGGATACGGTGAAATCGATATTGAGGTAGAGTTTTCCGTTAAAATGGGTAGAAGTAAGAAACGCGTTGACCTTGCCATTTTCCCGCCCCTTACTCCTCACAAGCAAGAAAACGTCCATATCATTGTAGAGTGCAAGCGTGAAGAGGTTCGTCCTACTGACCGTGACAACGGTATAGAGCAACTCAAATCATACCTTGCTGCTTGTCCCAACTCTAGTTTTGGGATGTGGATCGGCTTAGAGTTGCAAGTTTGGGAGAGGTTGGTTTCAAAGGAAGGGAAAATAGAGTTTGCTGAAGCAACCGACATACCTCGTTTCGGATACGAAGCTCCCCAGCCTATAACATTCTCCGAGCTTGTCCCAGCCCAGGAGGAGTTAAAAGCGGCATTCAAGCGTTGCCACAGTTACATTTACGGAAATCAAGGTTTACAGAAGGAACGTGCATTCCAGGAATTGTTAAAATTGATTTTCTGTAAAGTGTACGATGAAGATAATACTATGACCGGAACGATGCGTTTCTACATAGGGAATGAAGATAGGCGTTCCGAAATCGGCAAGCGACGCCTGGAAGGGGTCATCAAAGAGCTTTTCGATGAAGTGAGGGAGCAGTATTCGTACATCTTTGACGACAATGATCAAATCCGATTGAACAATAGTGTCTTAGCATACGTTGTTGGTGAATTACAGCGTTACTCATTACTTCGAACTCAGGCAGATGTGAAAGGTGCAGCGTACGAGCAGTTAGTGGGGAGTAACTTGCGCGGCGATAAAGGTGAGTTTTTTACACCCCGTAATGTTTGTGACATGGCGGCGCAGATGGCGTTGTTAACGTATCCTGCCGATAAGTTGTTTAAGCTGAAAATCATAGACCCTGCATGTGGGACAGGCGGTTTTCTTGTAGCAATAATGAATATCTGGCGTGAGCATTGGGAAAAAATACAATACTCTAAATGGCCGAAAGACGAAAGCAAAGCCATTGAAGAAACCGTGCGTTTGTTGAAAA
>JAUVJT010000060.1 GCA_030592225.1 Candidatus Stahliibacteriota bacterium
AACCGCAAGCAAATCATCTGACTTCACCCA
The DNA here is from genome assembly GCA_030592225.1 of Candidatus Stahliibacteriota bacterium. GTDB lineage: Bacteria > Hydrothermota > Tepidihabitantia > B3-TA06 > B3-TA06 > B3-TA06. The sequence goes on from JAUVJT010000060.1 coordinate 31, forward strand.
CAGGGAGTAAAGCTCAGGACCCAGCCTGCGGTTCTCAAGTAGAGTCGCTCGATACCTCTTCATAACCAAGAAGCTGGCGGGCCTCTTCAGCCGCTTTGCTTTCAGGGTAGAGCCGTAGCAGACTATCTAAATCCTGCCCCCACAGCGTGTCATTCAACCGATATTTTTTTAACCACACGATTCCGTAAAGCGCCTTGGGGGCGTATTCGCTCTCCGGATAGGCATCAACGACCCTGATATACTCCTGCAGGGCGCGCCCAAAGTCCCCGAAACTCAGAAAATATTCCTCGGCAAGCTTGAACTGTTCCCGGGCCGGATCAACCTCAGTACTGTCGGTTGAATCGGGCTCGGCAACACGCGCCTGCAGAAGTGATTTCTTGAACTGGGCGAGTGAAACGTAGTCGGAGCGTTTCTCATGGGTTACAACCGTGTCGTAGTACGCAAGAGCAAGATCGGGTTTTTCCTGAATTTCATAAAGGCTTGCCAGGATAAAAAAAGCCTCTCCCCTGTGATCTCCCCGCGGAATCTCTACGAGTAGTTTTTCTGCCCTGACGCTATCGCCTTCGGCAAGCTCTATCTTGGCCGTCAACAAGTCGCCCCGCTCGTCAACGTCTTATATGTAAATCCCTTTCATTTTCTTCAACGTGCGACGCGACGCAGGGTAGTTTTTTTGAAAATAATAAAGATCTGCCAGCGTAAAGAAACGTTGGAGGTTCTCCTTAGAGGTCTCGGCACGCTTGAGATAACGTTCATAGGTCCCAATCGCCGAAAGCGTATCCCCGCCGGCAAGCTCTATTTCCGCCAGGTGCAGCCTCGCGTCGCCGGCAAACTCGCCCCGTGGGTAAGTATCGAGGAAATCCTTAAACGCACTGCTCGCGCCATCCCAATCCTCTTCTTTCTTAAAAGCCAGGGACCAATGAAAACGTGCATCCGCGCCGAAACGTCTCGAGGCGAACATCTGCTGAAGAGCCAGGCGTCCTTCGGAGTACTGCTTTAGTTCAATAAAAGTCAATGCGTAGTAGTAACCGGCTTCCTCAGTGAACGGACTCGCTGAAAAGTGGTTGAGAAATCCCTCGAACTGGACAGCTGACTTCTCGTAGTTTCTCATCCAGTAGTAATTCATCGCAATGAGGAAAAACGCGTCGTCCACCCAGTGGGAATCGGCATAATCGCGCGCTACGATTACCGCCTTTTCAAGCGATTTCTTGAATTCTTGTTTGCCTGCACCTTTTTTTACCTCCTCCTTTTTCAATCCCTGCTTGTAATAACGTTCGGCGTTGTAAAAGGTATTAAAGTAGGCGCATCCAGCCGAGGTAATGATTATTCCCATGAGAACAATCGCTGGAAACAGCAAGCGCCTTAACGTGCCTATCAAACTGAGACGGGCGCTTTTAACCGCCGCGCACTTGCGTTCCTGCAGTTTTTTTAAGACTACCCCCATAGACGAAACCTACCATGCCTCACGGAACTGGCTGAGAAACCGGATATCGTTGGAGTAAAAATGACGAATGTCATCTATACGATAATGAATCATCGCGACCCTTTCTATCCCCATGCCGAAAGCGAACCCGGTGAATTTCTCCGGGTCGTATCCAACGTTGCGCAGCACCTGGGGGTGAACCATCCCGCATCCCAGAATCTCCAACCAGCCGGTATGGGAACAAACACTACAGCCTTTCCCCCCGCATATGACGCAGGAAATGGAAAGCTCCGCCGACGGTTCGGTGAACGGGAAATAGGAGGGCGAAAACCGGGTGCGGATATCGGTCCCGAACATCTCCTGGGAGAAAACTTCCAGCGTACCCTTGAGATCTGCCAGGCTGACATCCTCATCCACGTAAAGACCTTCTGCCTGGTAGAACGCAGGGGAGTGGGAGGCATCGAACGCGTCGCGCCGGTACACCCGGCCCGGAGCAATCACCCTGACCGGCGGCTTGCGCTTTTCCATAACCCTTATCTGGACCGGCGAGGTGTGGGAACGCAGCAGTAATCCGCCGGGCAGGTAAAAGTTGCCGAACATCTCGCCTCGGGCCGGATGCCCTTCAGGGATATTCAGCGCCTCAAAGTTATACCACTCGCTTTCAACTTCCGGACCCAGAATCTCCTCAAATCCCATACCGGTAAAGATATCCACGATACGATCGGTTACAATCGTCAAGGGATGCTTGGACCCGATGAAACGCCTGCGACCGGGCAAGGTAAGATCGATCCCGGCCTTTGCCGATTGTGTATCGAGGTCGGCCAGGCGTTTACTGAAGGCATCCGTCAACTCGTTTTTTACAACGTTAGCCGCCTGTCCCACGCTGCGTTTTTCCGCATCGTCCAGATCCTTGAGGGATCGCAGCACTTCAGTGAGCGCTCCCGCTTTACGTCCCAGATAGCGAACCCTCAATTCCTCAAGCTCTACGATGCTGCACGCCCCGGCTATCGCTTTTAGAGCCTGGTTCTTAAGAAGCGCTAGCCTTTCCTGCATCGAGGCCTTCCTTCACCTTGGCGGCGATAACGGCAAAATCATCGGGGTTCTCAATCGCAAGCTGGGCAAGTACCTTGCGGGAGATATTAATTTCTTCTTGCTTGAGACCGTAGATAAAACGGCTGTAGTTAAGTCCCAGCGGTCTGAGCGCTGCACTGATGCGAATATTCCAAAGCGCACGCATTTCGCGCTTTTTGCGCCTGCGATCTCGATAGCTCGTATTCCAGGCTTTCTGAACGGCGCCGCGTATGGTTCGGGTCAGTCGATGTCTGCCTCCCCAATACCCTTTCGCATTATCTCGCCATTTCTTTATCCTGGCATGATGCGCAGGTCCTGCTTTAACTCGTGCCATTGGTTCTCCTTGTCACTAAATCTTTCTATTTACTCCGCCCGACCTTGGGCAGAAGCCTTTTCATGCGCCTTTCATTTTTCCCCTCTATGGTAGTGGACTGGCGCAGCCTTCGTTTGCGAGTCTTGCTCTTTGATTCCAGCAGGTGGCTGTGCCCGGACTTGTACCGTTTCAGCTTCCCCCTGCCGGTCACCTTTACCCGCTTGGTCAACGAGCTTTTTGTCTTCATCTTAGGCATCTTAGTTTCTCTCCTTACGAATTAATCTTCTTTCCCTAACCTTACTCCGCAGGCTCCTCTTTGCTAACCGCAGCTGCGGTCTGTTTAGCCTTCGCTGGCTTTGGCTCAGGTTTGGCGTCTCCGCTATCCATGGCCTCAACCTTTTCCGCTTTGTCCGCCTTAACCGCCTTATCTGGCTTAACCGCTTTATCCGCCTTGTCCGCAGGCTTCTTCCTGACCACTTTCTTAACAGAAATCTTGATGGGAACGAACATCGCCTGCCAGGAAAGCCTTGTGGTTCCCTCAAGAAAAGGCCTGCCTTCAAGAGCCGCTATGTCTTGCAGTTTCTCCTGAATACGGTCTATCCTATCCGTTCCGCGATCCTTGTGAACCACCTCGCGGCCTCTCAGTCTCAACGTTACCTTTACGCGATCCTTTGCTCCCAGAAATTCTCGCATCTTGCGTATCTTGGTATCAAAGTCATGCTCGCTGATTTTTAACGTCAGCCGCATCTGGCGAACGGATACGGTATGCTGATGCTTCTTGGCCTCTTGCTGTTTTGCCTTTTCTTCATACAGGAACTTCCCGTAATCAAGTATCCGGCAAACCGGGGGATCTGAACTGGGCGAAATCTCAACCAGATCAAACCCCTGGGCTGAAGCCATTCGCATTGCTTCCCTGATGGGAAGAATACCTATCATTTTTTTGTCCATGCCGACAACTCGCACGTAATCGGCTCTTATCTCGTAATTAATACGATGACGTCGTTTTGGCTTGGGCGGGGGGCCGGTAAAACGTCTTCTAATCTATCACCTCCGTTGTTTGATTTCTTTTTTTAAAAGCTTAAGCATCTCTTTCAGGGAGAACGTTCCCAAATCGCCCTCGCCGTGTCGGCGCAGGGTAAGCGTGCCTTCTTTGGCCTCTTTTGCTCCCAGCACCACCATGTAGGGAACCTTCTGGGTCTCAAACTTGCGTATCTTTGCGCCAATCTTATCGGCTGAAAATTCTGTCACCACCCTGATCCCTTCGTCGATAAGGTCCGCCGCCACCTCGGCTGCATACTCGGAGGCAGCATCGGTAACCGTAAGCACCGCCGCCTGATAGGGAGACAGCCACAGCGGGAAATTGCCCTTGTAGAACTCGATAAGCCCTCCGATAAACCGCTCCATGGAACCGAGAACTGCACGGTGTATCACCCTCACTTCATGCTCTGCCCCATCCTCTCCCACGTACGTCAAGCCGAACCGCTCAGGCAAATTGAAGTCGAACTGGATGGTAGACGCCTGCCAGGAGCGCCCCAGGGCATCGAGAAGCTTTATGTCAATCTTGGGACCGTAGAACGCTGCCTCGCCAATCATGGATTTGTAGGGTACTCCTTTGTCTGCAAGTACTCCTTCGAGAATCTTTTGCGCCTCTTCCCACTTGTCCGGAGTGCCGGCATATTTATCACGCTTATCCGGATCCCACAGCGAAAGTTCCACCTTGATATCGGAGTAGCCGAAGGCATCAATCATATACAGACATAAATCGAGCACGTCCGCCACCTCATCGGAAGCCTGCCGGGGTGTGCAAAAGATATGGGCATCGTCAATGGTAAAACCACGCACGCGGAGCAACCCCTGGACGACTCCGGAGCGTTCGTAGCGGTATACCGTGCCCAATTCGGCATAACGAAGGGGCAACTCACGGTAGCTGTGCTTTGTCGAGCGATACAGCATCATATGACCGGGACAGTTCATGGGCCTGATGGCGTACTCGTGATCCTCGATGGTAGTAAAGTACATGTTCTCCTTGTAATAATCGTAGTGCCCGGAGATTTTCCACAGTTCGGCACGAGCGATATGCGGAGAGGTCACAAGCTGATAGCCCCGTTTGAGATGCTCGGCGGTCCAGAAATCTTCGATGACCTTGCGCAGGATGGTGCCTTTGGGTTTCCACAAGATAAGACCCGGCCCCACCTCCTCGAAGATGGCAAACAAATCCAATGTACGGTTAAGAATGCGGTGATCGGCGTCCCTGGCCTCCTGTAGTTTCAGCAGATGTTCGTCGAGCTGTTCCCTGGTCGGAAAAGAGATACCGTAAATGCGCTGCAGCATCTGGTTTTTCTCATCCCCTCTCCAGTAGGCACCGGCAACCGAAAGGAGCTTAAAAGCGCCAATCCTGGAGGTATCGTCAAGATGCGGACCCCGGCACAAATCAAGAAAATCGTCCTGTTCGTAAAGACTCACCTCCTCATCTTCTATCTCCTCAAGAAGCTCGAGCTTAAGGTCTTCACCCATAAATCGGTAGTAATGCTCAAGCTTGGCCTTGGGAAACACGCGGCGTCGGACAGGCAGGCCTCGCGTGGCCAGCTTGCGCATCTCCCGCTCAATTCTCTTAAGGTCCCGGTCGGTAAACGGTTCGGCAACCTCGAAATCGTAGTAAAATCCGTTATCGATGGCAGGGCCTATGGCAAGCCTGGCGCGCGGAAACAGCCGTTTGACTGCGTGGGCCATGAGGTGAGAGGTGGAGTGCCAGAATATCTCGCGTCCTTCCTCATCATCAAACGTAAGCCAGCGAACCTCGGCGCCTTGCTTTAATGAAGTGGCAAGGTCAACCGGATTACCGTTCAGTATCGCGGCAAGCGCACCTTGGGGAGCCAGATCGCGAAGACGAACCCCGTCTTCAACGTCATGCGAAACGCCGTCAAGCGTAATTTTCACCATTAGCCTGTAAGTCTACGCGATCTAACGCTGGTGTCAACCCAAGCAAGTTGTTGAGGGCTAAGGGGATGGCGATTAAATGCGATTACCCCTTGACAAAGGCAATTAACTTGTTATAGTAATATATAACTAGGAGGGAAGATGTACTTAAGTATCGCTTTATCTTTATTGTTATCCACCCCTACTGTAATTGGCCACGACATTGAAGTTGTTTGGGAGAAAGGAATGTATGATTCCACCGGAGGTACGATTTTTGGGTACGGCATAGCAGCAGGCGACGTTGACGGAGACGGACACTTGGATATAGCGGCATCTTGGGGAGAATACGACCGCGTCGAAGAGGAATGGTTCGGAGGAGTATACATATTTCTTGGCAATCCTCTGGACACCTTTGCAGATATGACCATTTGGACTCACGAACAGATTGGATCTCGCCCCAACATACTTGTAATGGACGTAAACGGTGACGGTATTGATGATTTGATGGCAGGGATTTATGGAGCGGACAAAGTAATAGGTTTCTTCGGGCCTTTAGAAGATGAGCAAAAGGAAGATTTCTGGATGGTGGGTGAACCTCTGCCTAGCTCGGGCTTGGGTCGTTCAATGGCCAATGCCGGAGACGTTAATAGTGATGGTTGGAATGATTTGATCTTGGGTTCTCCCGACCAGGGCGCTGGCGTTTTCGGTGCAGCCTATATCTATTATGGCGGCCTTGGTTTTGGACCGGGTTATCGTTATCCGCCGGACGTTATTCTGCCCGGTAGCCAAGACGGAGGAGACGAAAAGAGGGGTCTAGGTTGGCACGTAGGAGGTGGCGGTGATTTCAATGCGGATGGTTACGATGATGTTATTGTGGGAGCTTCGTACTGGACCTACATTTATTTCGGCGGCGAGTCCATGGACAGCATCGAGGACGTTGTTTTCCCGCCTGAAAATTCAGGCCATATGCTTATTCGTAATTGGGTAGACCTCATCGCAAACGGTGATCATGCACATGCGTTAGTAGGTTCGGATCATGAGTTGCCTCAAAATGATGAACGGACTGGCAAGGTTTATGTTTTGTTCGGAGGCGAGGATTGGGATGACGTAGATGATTTGGAGATAGTAGGCAGGACAGATTCCTCCTACTTGACACTGGCAGGTGGAGTTTGCGGTGTAGGTGATGCTGACCATGACGGTCGAGATGATTTTGTGGTGGCTGCTCCAACCGAAGTGCATTCTAAAGGTAATACATGGTCGAAAGGGGCCGTTTATTTCTACCGGGGAGGTAACGTAATAGATGCAGAGTTTGACGGCTGGCTTGAGGGTGAAGGTAAAGATGAGCAGCCTGGCTGGAAGTTAGCCGAAGGTGGTGACTTTGACGGCGATGGACGAGATGAGTTCCTGGTGTCGAGCTACGCCACCCACCCTACCCAGAAGGTTTGGCTGTGCAAGTTTACCGGAGTAGGGATTGAGGAAGAGAGAGGGAAAGATTCAGGATTGACTTTAGAGCTTTCGGCAACCGTAACCCATGACGCGGTGCAGTTCTATTATGACAAACCACAAAACAAGGAGGCGAGCTTAAGTATCTACAACGTGAGCGGCGCACTGGTGCGCCGCTATAACAATCTGAGAGGGTCCAGCGTGGAGTGGAACCTTAAGGACGAGCAGGGAAGACGAGTCCCTGCAGGTGTCTACACTGCCTGCCTGGACATCGGGAGTGATACAGTTGCCAGAAAAATTGTCGTACTGCGATGATGCATTTCGGAGTGCGGGCTTCGAACCTACATCTGGATTACTACTGAGGTTTGTTGCCCCTGCCCGAACGGATGCGCTGCAGGGTCTCGATAAGAGCGGTAACTTCTTTTATGTCTTGCTTTGCGCGAACGGCCAGGTCGCTCGATGAATCAAGCGCCACCACGCCTCGCCAGGCTTCAAGTGCCGCCTCGTAATTTTCTGCCGCGTAGTAACGATTGGCCTTGGCCATAAGACGCTCCTGTTTCTTGCGGACATCGGGCGAAGAAACCACGGAGGAGGAGGTGTCTCGCGTAACCGCCTCGTCCTGCGGAACATAGACGGTATCCACCCTTCCCGGCAGATTGCGGTAAACAATGACTTCCCTCGTGCTCTCACTGCGCAGGTTTCTCACGTAGGAGATGCCGAATTGCCAGGGGGTCTCCCCTCCTTGTTCAGGAAACTCCTTGCGAACCCAGATTCCGCCGCGATCGTCAACGTTATCGAGGAGAAGACCCGCTCCCCACTCTTCGGTAGAAACAAGGGTCTGTATCCTCAATCCCTCCCAGGGTTCGTAGGCAAAACCGCCGCCCGCACGGAAACAGGCCGGAGCTATCTCGGCGGCAGCGCCGGCAAGAAACTCCAGCCCTTCAAAGTCAGGTATAGGAATGGGCACCGCTGTCCCTATCTGTGCCAGAGCGCTGAGATGAGCCGTATCTTCCGCTGTCCACAGTCGCGGCCCCAATGATACCCCGACGTAATCCCGCCACTGGATACCGGCACGCAGGGAGAAATCCTGCCGGCGACGCAGGGTATCAAAAAAGGCGCTGAACCCGGCTCCCGTTGCCATGGGACGAATCAGATAACCTCCCCCCAAAGAAAAGCCCCACGTATTAATATTTTTTTGAAACGAAGCCGCAAAAGGATAATCCAGGTACTTGTAGGCAATGGCCACCAGATTGTAGGCAAACAACCCTTCTGCAGCCACACCCACTTCCAGGGAATCAACCCATGCCAGACCCGCAGGGTTATATTCCACTGCCAGCACCCCCTGCTCCAGCATCATGCCTGCATCCGATGCCGATGACGGCCCCGCCCCGAAAAACCCGTTGGGGTACAAAGCCAGTAGCGAAATCAGAAACAGGTTCATCTTTCCATGGCAAGGACTGTTGAACGGTTTCGACCGTTTTCCTTTGACATATAAAGGGCGCGATCGGCAACAGCTATCAGGCGTTCTACGCTGGTTTCTTCCCTGATGGTTGTCGTGCCGATAGAGATGGTTACCGTAATTTCACTTACGTTCACGCCTTCCACCTCGGCGAGCGAGATGGGTTCTGCACTTACCGCGTTACGCAACCGCTCGGCAACCTGCCATGCGGTTCCTGCATCCATCTCGGGCAGCATCACCGCGAACTCCTCACCACCGTACCGACCGATAACATCGATTCCCTCACGGGTGGCTGCGGATAACCGTCGAGCCACCGACCGCAGCACCGCATCCCCTGCCTGATGACCGTAGGTATCGTTGACCCGCTTGAAATGATCTATGTCGCACATGAAGAACGAGAGGGGACGATCGTAACGTATCGAACGGCGCAATTCGCCGGACAGAAGCTCCAGAAAGTATTGTTTCACGTAAAGACCTGTCAAACCATCCTCGGTGGCCATCTTGAACAACCGCCTCACCTCAATCAGTTTTTCGGAAAGCTCGTCATAGGTACGCTGAAGGTTGTGAGCCATCTTGTTGAACACCCGGCCCAGCACCCCCAGTTCGTCGCGGGAACGAACCTTTACCCGTGCCGCCAATTCGCCTTTGGATAGTGCAAGTGCGTGGCTTTTGAGCTTTGAAACGGGGACGGTAAATAACATGCTGAACAACAGGGACAGCAAGATGCTTGCCCCAAGAATCCCTGCGAGTATGGGCAAAACGTTCATCAACGCATCGCTGATGGCGCGTTCAAGAACCCCCGGATCAATACGAATCTGGGCAAATCCCAGGGTATCGGAACGAGCCAGAATGGGAGCGACATAGGTGAAACCATCATCAGGTTCGGCAAGAACGGAAGGAATGGAATCCGGATGCTGGAGCAGGGAAAAACTCTCACCGGCGCTGTCATCTTCGGAAACCTCTTCTAACTCAGTCAGCCTGGCGGCGTCAAGATACAGTACCGGGAATCCGTCCCAATCGAAGAAAGCGGCGTGAAGAACGTGCGGACTGCCCAACGCCTCGGTTAAAAAAGTCCTGATTACCCTTTCATTCTCAAAGTAGGAAGAGGAAAGCTCAAGGGAATCTGTAAGTCGGATACGCTCCGCCTCGGTGGCGATGGCGTTAAAGCTTGCCGGGTCTATCCCTGCCAGCTGCTGAACCAGCAGTTGACCCCGTCTGGAAAGTTCTTCCTGCAAGGTGTTTTGTTCATGACTAATCAGAAAGTAACCGACTGCCGCAGCGCTCAAAACGACAAGCAGGGTAACCACCAGTGGAACTTTAATCTTAAGACTCACAACTGCAATAATAAGGAAAGCGCCTGCTTTGTCAACGGTTAAGACGGTTATTGGACGTTAGGCTGAATTAGATGCAGGTGAAGCTGTCTACCCTTGCCGGCCGCAATCCAGTAGCGCCGAGCAGGCTACGTCAGTATCGCACCAAAGCCTGCTTGCACGTAAGTTTTAATCCCGGCAGGCTTTAGGAGTCATATCGCGTTCAAGACAAAGGTCAGACCCAAACGCCGGAGAACGTCCGGCAGATCACCCTGATACGTCACTCATCCTTTTCGGGTCGTGAATGATCACCAGAGGTTTCCTGAACAGGCGGCGGAGCAGGCCTCGAGCCAGAAGGAGGGGGGCCGGGTGTTGACGATTGCTGTGAAGGGGAGGAGGGGGGCGAGGAGGGTGAGGGGGGTGGGGCTTCCCGGGCAGGAGGCGAGAGGTACTCGTCAAGGAAGTGGCCGGTCTCAGGTCTGGAGGGGGGCGCAGGGGGTCGTTCATACACCGGAGGGGGGGTGGGAGGAGGGATGGGAGGAGGTGGGGGTTCAGGGGATGTGAGTCTCTGATTTGCAGCACCCACCTGGGCATCATAGTGGGGAACACCGGGCTGCACCCTGAGCTTAGCCGCGATTTTGGGGTCGAGGGGAGTTCCTGAAACGGTGTAGCCGGTGTAGCGACCGAACTCGTCTTTTTCAGGTTTGAACGGGGAGCGATTGCGGGCGTCGCTAATCAAAAGGAACGACACGGCAACCATAATCCCCAAAAGCGGGAACAGCCACAGCCAGGTTAAGTGGTGATGCGGCCACATTGCAATTAAATCGTAAAGGCCGTGCAGAAATACCGAGATAGCA
>JAUVJT010000125.1 GCA_030592225.1 Candidatus Stahliibacteriota bacterium
CCTTATCTTTTTCAATCTCTGGGAAAATAAGCTGTTCGCGCAGCCCCAGGGTGTAGGCTCCCCGACCGTCAAACGAGTTAGGGGAAAATCCCCGAAAATCACGTATCTGGGGAGCGGCAAAGTTGAAGAAACGCTCCATGAAGTGGTAGGCTCGCTCACCGCGCAAGGTAACTCGGGCGCCCACGATCATTCCTTCACGGAGACGGAAGTTGGATATCGCTCTCTTTGCCTTGCTGATTGCGGGGCGTTGTCCGGTAATCCTGGTCAAATCCGCGATTACCGGCTCAATCTGTTTTGAGTCCTGGGAAGCTTCGCCTGCACCAACGTGCACCACCACTTTCTTGACGCGGGGCACCTGCATTACGTTTTTGTAACTAAATTCCTTCATGAGAACGGGAACAACCTTATCCCGGTAGTGATCTTTCAGTACGCTCATGAAACAACCTCCCCGCCGCAGCTTTTGCATACACGTACCCGTTTGTCAACACGCTGTTCCCAGCGAACACGGGTTGGCTTGGAGCACTTTGGACACACCAGCATGGCGTTGGAGCGATTAAGAAAGGCCGGCTTGTCAATTATACCGCCCGGCTTGCTTGCGCCCGATGCACGCTCGTGTCTCTTGACCATGTTTATGCCTTCCACCTTGATACGGCCTTTTTTGGCGTCGACCTCAATCACCTTACCCTGACGACCTTTGTCGTCACCGGATATGACTTCAATCAAATCGCCCTTGCGGATGGATAGTTTCATTACACTACCTCCGGAGCAAGCGATATGATTTTTGAAAACTTGTGCTCGCGAAGCTCGCGCGCCACAGGTCCAAAGATACGAGTGCCCTTGGGCTGCTTATTTTCGTCAATGATCACGCAAGCGTTGTCATCAAACCTGACGTAACTGCCATCGGTACGCGATATCTCCTTGCGAGTGCGTACAATAACCGCCTTGGTCTTTTCACCCTTGCGAACCGAGGCGGTAGGCAGGGAAGACTTGACAGCTATAACGACAATATCGCCCACAGTCGCATAGCGCCTGCGGGTTCCGCCGAGAACCTTGATGACCCGGGCGGTCTTGGCCCCGGTGTTATCGCTGATTACCAATCTTGAGTTATCCTGAATCATTTCTCTTCTCCCAATACTCGTATCAGGCGGAAATGCTTCAGCTTGGAAATCGGTCTGGTCTCTTCAATCTCTACCCTATCTCCTACTTTGCAGCAATTCTCGACGTCATGGACGTAGTATTTGTGACGCTTGCTGATGTAGTTCTTGTAGGTTGGGTGCATCTGCTTACGAGCGACCTGAACCACAACCGTTTTGTCAGGTTTATTGGAAATCACCTCGCCGACGAGTCTTTTACGAATGATCATTTCGTCTTCTCCTCAGATGCCTGGGTTGCCTGGGTAGTTTTCGATTTAGCGGCAGAGGAAGTTTTCTTGCTGCTGGCTTTGGGTTTTGTCGAGGGTTTCCTGGCAGCAACAGGCTTTGCCCCGGATGCTTTTTTCTCGGTCTTGGGTTCGGCTTGCTTTGTCTGGGATTGAGTTTTCTTAGGCAACTGGATCAATCCAAGCTTATCCTCACGCAGCAGGGTTTGAATCCTTGCGATATCCCTCCGGATGGAGCGTAAACGCAATGCATTGGGAAGTTCCTCGGTGGGACGACGTAAGCGAAGCCGGAACTCTTCCTCGCGCAGCTCGGAAACTTCGTGTTCGAGCTCTTCGCAAGTCATGGAACGAAGCTCAGAAGCCTTCATAATGAATTCCCTTTTCGCGCTTTATGATTTTTGTTTTTAAGGGCAGTTTGCTGGATGCCTCCTTAAGAACGGATCGCGACGCCGCCTCGGAGAGTCCTTCAATCTCGAAAATAATCCGCCCCGGCTTGATAACGGCTACCCAGAACTCGGGCGCTCCCTTACCTTTACCCATTCTAACCTCAAGAGGTTTTTTGCTCACCGGCTTATCAGGGAATACCCGAATCCAAAGCTTTCCGTTCTTACGCAATTTCTTACTCAAAACTATACGGCTGGCCTCAATCTGCTTGGATTTCAGCCAACAGGGTTCGGTTGCCATAAGGGCATACTCCCCGAAGGAAATCTGTGACCCGGAGGTGGCTTTACCTTTCATCCGGCCGCGCTGCTGCTTGCGCCATTTGGTGCGTTTAGGCATTAACATTGCTATTTCCTCCAGGTCTCGGCCACGCCGCCTTTGTATATCCAGACCTTGATGCCGATAGTGCCGGCAATGGTATAGGCTGTTTCCTGTGCATAATCAATATCGGCAGCCAGTGTCTGAAGCGGGACCTGACCCGCTCTCTGGGTTTCGCTGCGCGCTATCTCAGCTCCTCCCAGACGACCCGACACAGTCACCTTTATGCCTCGAGCCCCGAGCTTCATGGCCTGAGTTACCGCACGACGCATGGTTCTGCGATGAGCAACGCGCCCCTCGAGCTGAGTGGCGATACTGCGAGCCACAATCCGGGCCTCCAGTTCAGGAACCCTGACCACCTCAACGTAGATGTTAACAGGCTTTCCGGCAAGCTGCTTAAGCTCCTCGGATAAGGCCTCCAGATTAGCGCGCCTCTGCCCTATCACCATGCCTGGACGAGCGGTCGAGATGGTTACCGCAACCTTGGTTCCCACACGACGGACAATGATGTTTGATACGGCGGCCTCGGCAAGTTTGGTGTAGATATAGCGTTTTATCTTCACGTCTTCGGCCAGGTTCTCGGCATAGTGTTTCTCATCAAACCACTGGGATTGCCATCCCTTGGTATAGCCAAGCCTGAACCCGAAAGGATGAACTTTTTGTCCCATTACTTCTTCCTCTTTTCATCAGAAATCTTCACCGTAAGATGGGCGAATCTCTTGCGTATGAGCACCCCGCGACCGCGGGGAGCGGCGCGCAGACGCTTCATGATAGGCCCGGTATCAGCCCTGGCATCAATCACGTAGTAATCGTTGCGCTCAAACTTGGCCTTGCCAAGCCGGGATTCGGCGTTGGCGATCGCTGACTTCAGGGTCTTAAACACGGGTTCCTTGGACGGCTTGTTAAGAAAGGTAAGTATATTGATGGCTTCGTCTATCTGCCGACCGCGAATCAATTCCAGGATCCGGTTATACTTCTTTGCAGATCCGCGAACGAATCTTGCCCGGGCAACCATTTCGCTCATCTGCGCCTCTCTTCTTCTTTCTTCCTGCCGGTGTGTCCACGATAGGTTCGCGTAAGCGAAAACTCGCCCAATTTATGACCGACCATTTGTTCGGTAACGTAGACGGGTACAAACTTGCGCCCATTATGTACCGCTATGGTATGACCTACGAACTCAGGCGGTATAGTGCAACGACGCGCCCACGTGCGGATAACTTTCTTCTGCTTCCGGGTGTCCAAAGCCATCACTTTCTTCAGTAGCCGCTCATCCACATAGGGGCCTTTCTTAAGCGAACGTCCCACTATTTCCTCCTTTTAACAATCAGGCGGTTAGAGGCTTTTTTGCGGTTCCGCGTTTTCTTACCCTTAGCGGGCAAGCCTTTACGCGAACAAGGGGGACGGCCACCCGACGCCTTGCCTTCACCGCCACCCATGGGATGATCAACCGGGTTCATGGCAACAGCACGGGTTCGCGGACGCCTGCCCATGTGACGCTTCCTGCCCGCCTTACCTAAACTGACTTTTGAATGCTCGGGATTAGAAACTCGACCTATAGTGGCGTAGCAAGAGGTGTTAAAAAGCCTTACTTCTCCCGATGGAAGCTTGACAAACGCCTGTTCGCCTTCTTTGGCAAGAATCTGCGCCGATGAACCTGCGCTGCGAACCATACGTCCCCTGGTGGCAGGGAACATCTGAAGATTATGAATCTCTATTCCGACAGGAATGCGTGCAAGAGGCAGCGCGTTCCCGACACGAAGCGGGGCGTCTGGACCGGCAGTAACCACTTCGCCTTTTTTGAGTCCATCGGGCGCCAGGATATAGCGGTACTCACCGTCATAATAACAAACCAGAGCAATATTGGCAGTACGGTTAGGATCGTACTGGATGGATTTAACGTTTGCCGCAATACCTATCTTGTCGTTGCGTTTGAAATCTATGATACGGTAATGACGCTTCTCGCCGCCTCCGCGACGTGGTGCAGTGATGCGGCCCCGGTTATTGCGGCCGCCTGACTTCCTTAATGGTTCCAGCAGAGGTTTGTAGGGTTTCTCGCGAGAAATCTCCTTGTCGTAAAGCACCTCGTAGGTACGCCGTCCTGGAGTAACGGGTTTGTATTTCTTGATACGTGAAACTATACGCGGCATCAGGCACCTCCGGAGAGTTCGTCGATGCGTTCACCCTTGGCCAGGGTCACAACGGCCTTTTTCCAATCTGAACGCTTGCCTTCAAATCTGCCGAGACGTTTGACCTTGCCCTTGGCTTTCATGATATTGACGCCCTTCACGTGAACGTGAAATAATTTCTCCACGGCCTGGCGCACCTGGTGCTTGTTGGCGTCCACGGCAACCTTGAAGATATACTGTCCGTTCTCGTCACGCGCTATAAGGGACTTTTCGGTAACAATTGGATAACGAATTATAATCCTGGGATCCTTCATTTGTACCTCTCAACCAGCGGCTTGCAAGCCGACTTAAACAAAACAAGCTTCTGGCGGCGCCATACTGCATAAGCATTAAGATCGGCCTCGGGCACCAGATCCAACGCCGGTATGTTGCGAGAAGCACGAACAAGCTCCGGTGAGTGCTGACTGGATACCAGCAACATGGGGGTACGGTTCTTTCCGCGTATGGGAGCCAACGCCTCGGCCACCAGACGAGTCCTGGGTTCAGCGATAACCAGGTCATCAATAACTATCACGTTGTCGGTCTGCAGTTTCTGTTTGAGAGCTTCCAGCAAGGCGCGGCGACGCATCTTTGCCGGGAGATCCTTGCGATAGCTGCGGGGTCTGGGGCCATGGGCAACACCGCCGTGCACCCGGATGGGGGAACGACTTGAACCCACCCTTGCCCGTCCAAGGTGTTTCTGAGGGAAAAGCTTCCTTGAAGAACCCCTGACCTCGGAACGGGTTTTTGTATTGGCAGTGCCCTGACGCATGTTAGCCCGGTAAATTTCTACCGCTTCCCACAAAAGTGTTTCGTTCACCGGTGCGGCAAATATCTCATCAGGGAAATCAACTGTTCCTGATTCCTTGCCGTCCGCTTTAACAATTGCAATCTTCATCTCGCCTTCTTTATCACGAGGAACCCGCCATTAGGTCCGGGAACCGACCCTCTAAGATAGAGAAGTTTGCGGTCGGTATCCACCTGTACCACGCGAAGATTATGAATGGTCTGGCGTTCATTCCCATAATGTCCAGGCTGACTGCGTCCCTTCCAGATGTGTCCGGGTGAAGTACCCTGGCCTGCGGAACCAACGCGACGATGGTGATTTGAACCGTGCGTACGCGGACCGCCGTGCCAATTGTGACGTTTCATACCGCCGGCAAAACCGCGCCCCTTGGTCCAGCCTATCACGTCCACCTTATCTCCGGGGGCAAACATACCAACATCAAGTTTTTTGCCTGCTTTGGTATCTGTTTCAAGTTCTCCCCGAAGTTCCATTACCCTGGCCGGGATGTGATCCAGACCAGCCGCTTTCTTAAGGTGTCCGCGCAGAGGCTTGGTTGCGCGCTTGCGACGGCCTACGCCGAGTTGTACCGCGGCATAACCATCGCGTCCGACGGTCTTGCACTGAACGAGGAAACAATCGTCCATGTCCACGAGGGTAACCGGAGTTACCTTGCGACCGTCTTCGTAAACCCTGCTCATTCCGAGTTTACATCCAAGCATTGCTTTCATGAATCTTTCCTACTTCCTTAAAAATTTCTAACTCTTTACTGAATGAATCTCTATCTCGACACCGGCCGGAACCTCAAGGCGCATGAGCGCATCCACCATTTCAGAGGTCGCCTCGGCTATCTCGATAAGGCGTTTGTGCACCTTAAACTCGAACTGTTCGCGGCTGCGCTTATCGATATGCGGTGAACGAAGCACGGTGTACAGAGAGCGGCGTGTCGGCAAAGGTATGGGACCTGCAACACGTGCGCCGGTGCGCTTCGCGATATCCACAATGTCTTTGGCCGACTGGTCAAGAATCCTGTAGTCGTAAGCCTTAAGCTTGATACGAATCTTGTCTATACTGGCCACTATTCAATAACCTTGGTGACCACGCCTGCGCCCACGGTGCGGCCGCCCTCGCGGATGGCAAAACGGGAACCGTCCTCGAGCGCAACGTC
>JAUVJT010000161.1 GCA_030592225.1 Candidatus Stahliibacteriota bacterium
CCCGGAAACTGTATCTCTACCTCAAAGAGCTAGAATTCAGGTTTAATAACAGACAAGCTCCTGACTTATTTGGACTTATCAGTTCGCAGCTTGTCAAATCACTCCGGTTTCATGGATAATCACCAAAGAAAATTATGAAACGAAAATTGGCTCCTTTAGATGTAGGGGCGACGCATGCGTCGCCCCTACATGTATAATGGTAATCAATACCCCAAGAAGCACACTGAGCTTCGCGCGTGTGGCACAGACTCTCCAGTCTGTGTTTGATAATTGAGCCACTTCGTGTGCTCCGCAAGCGTGAACAGGTTAGAGAACCTGTTCCACACACTTAGTGAGGACGGCACTTCGCCCCGTGAAGGGGGAGATAATTAAGGAAAGGGACACATTTGAAATCAAGAACCCTGGAGATTTAAGATGAACGAAAAACCCTACTTCGTCCACCCCACCGCGGTTGTGGATGAACCCGTAGAAATCGGCGATGACACCAAGATTTGGCACTTTTCGCATATCATGAAGGGCGCCAAGATTGGCGCAAAATGCAGCCTGGGACAGAACGTGTTCGTAGGCTCGCGGGTAGAGATTGGAGAAAACTGCAAGATTCAAAACAACGTAAGCATTTACGACCTGGTGACCCTTGAGGACAACGTGTTCTGCGGCCCAAGCTGCGTATTTACTAACGATATGAACCCGCGCGCCGGCTGGCCCAAGGGCGGGGTATGGATTCCTACGTTGGTGAAGGAAGGCGCTTCGATAGGGGCAAATGCGACCATCGTGTGCGGTTTGACTTTAGGAAAACACTGCTTTATCGGCGCAGGCGCGTTGATTCACAAGGACGTTCCCGACTACGCGTTGATGGTCGGGGTTCCCGCACGTCAGATAGGCTGGATGTGCGAATGCGGCGAGCGTTTGAATTTCGATGATGCCGGTGCTGCGACGTGCAGCGCACGCTGTAAGGGAACTTATAAATTAGAGGATAACCAGGTAAGGAGGATTTCATGAAAGTACCGCAGATTGATTTGTGGGCGCACCACGAGCCGCTGATGAAAGAGTTTCACCAGGCCCTGGACCGGGTCGTAAAATCCAACCAGTTCATTTTAGGTCAGGAAGAAAAGGATTTCGAGGCGGCGTGCGCCTCCTATTTCGGCGTAAAGTACGCAATCGGGGTAGGCAACGGCACCGACGCCCTGGGCATCTGCCTGAGAGCGTTGGGAATCGGCCCGGGCGACGAGGTTATCACCACCCCGTTCACCTTCATCGCCACTGCAGAGGTCATCATCGCCCTGGGCGCCAAACCGGTGTTTGCGGATATCAATCCGGACACCTACAATATAGACCCGGACAAACTGGAAGCGGCAATCACGGATAAGACAAAGGTGATTTTGCCCGTACACCTGTACGGTCAAGCCGCTCTGATGGATAGGATTCTGGAAATAGCCAGGTCGCATAATATCAAGGTGTTGGAAGACGCTGCCCAGGCGTTCGGTTCGACCTACAAAAACAAGAAGGTAGGCGGATTGGGCGACGTGACCATCTTCAGCTTCTTCCCCACCAAAAACCTTGGGGCATTGGGCGATGGCGGTCTTATAACTACTGATAACGATGAGCTTTATGAAAAATGCCGCCTGATTCGTGTGCACGGCTCACCAAAGAAGTACTATCACACCTTGATCGGTCAGAACTCGCGCCTGGACACCTTGCAGGCCGCGTTCTTGAAAATTAAGCTGAATCACATTGACTCCTACAACGGCGCAAGAGTAGCTAACGGCACGGCTTACAGCGAAGGGCTAACCGACGTTGTAAAGACACCGGCAATCCATCCCGACTGCAACCACATCTATCACCAGTATACCATCCGCACGCCGAAACGGGATGAACTCAAGGCGTTCCTGAATGAGTCGGAGATAGGCGTCGGCGTCCATTACCCCTATCCTCTGCATCACCAGCCCGTGCTCGAGTATCTGGGTCTGCCCCAAGGTTCCTATCCCGAATCCGAGGCCGCGGCAAAGGAAGTGATGTCCTTGCCGGTCTATCCTGAACTTGCCGAAGAGCAGCGCTCGTTCGTAATCACCAAGATCAAGGAATTCTTCTCCTAGAAGCTTGTCCAAAAATGGATAACAATCCGCAGATTTAGGAGATACTATCAACCACAAAGAACACAAAGAATATAGCTATCAGCTAACGGCTTTCGACGGACGCAGCCCGCTCATTTTGCAATTTGCATTTTGACCGAAGGACGACGCTTGCGGAGTAAGTTTGAAATGAATGAACTGTATCTCTATGCTCTCTGTAGTTCCTAGAGGTTAACCATGGCCTTCTGGTTTGCAAAATCCACCTCGTCAAACGCCCAAATAGTGCTGCTGGGCGTGCCTCTGGACGCCACCGTGACCTTCATGCCCGGCACCAGGTTCGGCCCTGATCGTATTCGTGCATGTTGCGAAACTGTTGAGGCTTACAGCCCTTACTTCCAAAAAGATTTAACGGATATTTCAATATACGATACCGGCAACATTGAGCTTGAAGGCGTCTACGACATGGAATCCAAGCTCGAAAGCATCAAAAAAGTCACCCGCGGCTGGATAGAGGACGGTGCCAGGCCTTTGCTTATCGGCGGCGAGCATACCCTGACCTACGGAGCGGTCCGGGCGGCGCGTGAAATTCATCCCGACCTTGCCGTTCTCCAGCTTGATGCACACGCCGACATGCGGGACATGGGCGAGACCGGCTCACGCTACTCCCACGATACGGTGATGCGCAGAGTGTCCGAGGTCATCAAGCCTAACTCGTTGGTTCAAGTAGGGATACGCTCTTTTGCTAAAGAAGAGGGTGAAGTGCCCGGGGTTCAGAGATTCCGCATCACCGAGATTGATTCCATTGGCAAACAGCTTGAGGGACGCCCTGTCTGGCTGACGTTTGATCTTGACGTACTCGATCCATCCATCATGCCTGCGGTGGGAACGCCTGAGCCGAACGGGGCGAGTTATCAGCAGGTGATTGATTTATTGTTAGCTCTTAAGGGATTCAACTTCGTGGGCGCCGACCTGGTGGAGTTCAACCCTCTGGCCGCCGACTTTATTGCCCCGTGCGTTACCGCGGCCAACCTGGTGCGGGAAATTTGCTGTCTTTTGGTTTAACCACAGAAAGAATGAACCACAGATTTCACAGATTACACGGATTCGAGAATAAAAATCTGTGAAAATCTGTGTCATCTGTGGTTTAGAGTTCCTCGATAACCGCCATTGCAGTAGCCACGTCTTTGAGATGTGAAATGGAAAGGTGCACCTTCATATCACCCATGAACCTTGCCGCCTTGCCCGTGACCTTAACCGTTGGTCGGGAGCGTTCGTTGTCAATGATTTCTATGTCCACTGGCCTAACCCCACGGGCAAACCCGGTTCCCAATGCCTTGCCCACCGCCTCCTTGGCCGCCCAGCGCGCTGCCAGCCGCTCGGCAGGGTCGGCACGTTTTAGGCTAAACTCCTGCTCCCGCTCGGTATAAACGCCTGCAAGAAACTTCTTGCCCAGCCGCTGGTACGCCTTGCGGATGCGCGCCACCTCGATGATGTCTATGCCTATCCCGAATATCATCTGATTGAAAATAAGTTACCTACGGATTCTTTCTTAGACAAACACCAAGGTAGTTCTGAGTCCTCCCCCCAAAGATAAAAGATCAACGTCCTTAGATTGATTCGAGCAAGTAACTTCTTAGTAATAGGCCGCTTTGAATCCATAAATGTTGTACTTTTGATAAATTGCTGACAAACATGGTGATTTAACGCGGAAGCGACCATCAAAGCTTGTCCCTCTGATTCAAAGGGGAGCAGGTAACAGGTATCGTCGCACATTACAGGCTTGCCGTCTATTGGCCCAATATCAACAAAACGCGGCTCTTTATACAGTCCTGAGACAATTACTTTGTAGGAAGCAAAAGAGTAATCGCCTACCCCGAACATTGAGAATGGAGACCTACCTCTATAAATAGACGACTTCCGCGCTTGAAACAAATCTCTATGCTCCGTCAAATACATCCAAAGGCGAGGGGCTACCGCTTTAAGGTGCCTGGTATCATCTCCTGTCTTCTTTTGAGTTATAATCACGGCTCTTTTGGGAGAAGTGGAATTGGTATGTAAATCTGAACTTTTAATCAACGGATAAAGATATTCACTTTCCACATTAACTATTTCTCCCAATTTGTTTTGCCAACCTTTCTCTGCTAGAATAAGCTCCATGACTGAGGCAGCGTCGTGTTTAACACCTTGTCGCCATTCGAGAGGACTCTTGCCTTCTATAAAACTTACCTCTTTGTATTTCGGAACATCGGAGATAAGATGTTTACCTACAAATCCAATCCTAGAAGAAAGGGACTCAAAGGAAAGCGAATCGAAGACATCCGCTTCGTACCCTTGGTTACCTCTATCCAGCTTGACAGTAAACAAACAAGCATCCACGGCTGCACCGAACCAACGCTTTGCGTCTATACTACGGATACTCGCAGCAGAAATCTTAAGCCCTCTTTCTTTTGCGTAGCACAATACATTGCGGGCTACGGATGTCTTGCACAGCAAAGCCACGGTAACATCCTCGGCTCGCAGTTCTGTAATCAGTTTAAGCCAAATAGACTCTGCAATATCAAAATTTGAATGACCGGTAATAGCCTCTATACCTCGCAATCCTTTAAGGTTCGATTTCCGAGGCAAATTCTTGCTGTTTAAAACCCCTAAGGTAGAGTTAGTAACCCAGGGTGGGTTGCCAATAACAAGAAAAGGGCCTTTATTCCCCCAAATGAGATCCTTGCCTAAATCTAAGCCAAAGATGTCCCTTGCGATTATCTCAACTCTCGTGCCCTCTCGCAAAGGAATACGGCGAGCCTTTTCCACATATTTATCTTGAAGTTCAATTCCTATAACTTCTTGGGGAGGATTTTCTAACTCAAGAATCCCTCTAATGAAGTTCCCTGCTCCACAGGTAGGTTCAAGCACCCTTTCCCATCGATCCCCAACAGGTCCAAGAGTGGAAAGTATCTTCCTGACC
>JAUVJT010000110.1 GCA_030592225.1 Candidatus Stahliibacteriota bacterium
CATCACCGGTCAAATAGAAGCGGGACGACTTCACCTCGCCGGCGACGACGTAGTGATAGACGACTCGGCCAACCCTGATCCTGATGGCGCCCTTGACCCCGGCGAGGAGGTCACCTTTTACCCGCGCCTGTTGAATATTGGAGAGATCACCGCCGAGGATGTGATGATGACGCTTTCTTCTGACAGCCCCCTGCTTTCTATAACCTCGGCAGCCAGGGCTTACGGCACCATCCATCCGGCTGAGACTTCTGATGGAGAAGGATTCCTTGCCAAACTTGATTCCTCGGCACAGGAAGGTATGAATATTACTTTGCAGGGGGTAGTGCAAATCGCGGGAAAGACCAACCTTGACACCATAACCTATCCTATTATAATAGGAATTACTGACATAGGTGAAAAACAGAGAACCGCTAAACCCGTACTCCTATGTCCCTCGTTTATTAGTGGTAGCGCAACAATTTTACTCACCCTGTCCACCGGGAACACAATCGATCTCACGCTCTACGACGTTACCGGACGAATAGTACAGAGGCTTGTGTCCGACGAAATGCTCAAAACCGGTAGCCACACCTTTGCTTTGCAAACCGAACTGAGTGCCGGTGTCTACTTCCTGGCTCTCTCTGCCGGCGAACACAGGGAACGGTTGAAGATTATAAAGCTTAAGGATTAGAACAGCTCTTCAGGAAACTGGAATACTAAAAAAATCTATCCGAAAGAGAAGCGCGGAATGAAAATCGAAAATAAGTTCAATGAGCAAAGGAGTTACAAAGAATGAACCTTGTTGCCGTAATCCTGCTTGTGGGAGCAGGGCTGGTGCCGGTAAAGAGTACTTTTAGCTCGCAACCTTCAGCTAATCAGCATATTATAGAACTAAGGAATCGAACTATCGATACCCGGACCGCGGCTTTGTTGTCCGAGAAAAATATCTCCGCTGCGCAACGCTTTATTGTCCATTTTAATCACCGTATCTCGAAGGTGGATCGAGAACTCCTCGAATATCGAGGGCTTCTCGTGGAAAGTTATCTGCCCAATGGTGCGTTCCTGGTAAGAGGAGCTCCTTCGCAGGCAAATACCTTGCGTTCGGAAGGGATGATTGACTGGTACGGAGCGTATCACGCGGAAGACAAATTACATGAGAATTTATTTAACAGGAATGACGCCACAAAGCTGGTAATAATACTCTTTCCGGAAGAGAATCTTACGGCAACTCTCAATGAGCTTGAACGCCTCGGTGCTGAGATCGTTGATGCAGGTGAAAATGAATACAACGGTAAAGTTATAGCCTGGATGGATCCGATTCATTTCGTTGATGCCGCAAAAATTGAGGCAATCCGCTGGATAGAGCCGTGGTCTCCGGTAGAACCTTGCAACGACAAATCCCAGTGGGTTCTGCAAACCTGGAGTGAGGGCAACCGCCGTATCTGGGATATGGGAATCAACGGAGAAGGAGTCATAGGTTCAACTGCCGACTCAGGCATCAACACAGATCACGAGATGTTCGCCGATTCCTCGATAGACATCACTGACTGGGGCGATTATCCGGAACACCGCAAAATCGTGGCATACAAACAGGGAGCTTCAGGTGTAACGTTCGGTGATCACGGAGGATTCTCTTATCATGGCACTCACACGGCTGGAACGGTCTGCGGTGACGATTCATACTGGGATGCTTCATCTCCATACGACGGTATAGCCCCGCAGGCTCGCCTTTACTTTATGGATCTTGCCAGCGTCGGCGAATTCTTTATTCCCCTCGACTTACGTGACCTTTACAATATTCCCTACCAGGGAAACGAGGCTGGCCGAGCGAAATTCATCTCCAACAGTTGGGGTAAACCTGGGGATTACGATTACATTTCGATTTCCTGGGAAACTGACAATTTTGTGTGGGATCATCCGGATTTCCTGATACTTTTCGCTTCAGGCAACGAAACCTTTTATGTAAGGGCGCCTGGAACTGCAAAGAATATCGTCACGGTAGGAGCCACTCTTAACGGCGCCTCTGCCGCCACCCTGGCCGGATTTTCCGGCTCCGGCCCCACCGACGATGGACGAATCAAGCCTACGGTCGTGGCGCCCGGCGACGGAACGGCTCATCGGAGCGGATTGTGGTCTGCAAGTGGACCAGGGGCCGAAAGCTACCAGGATCTCTATGGAACGAGCATGGCTTCTCCCGGCGCTGCCGGCGCTGCGGCACTCCTGATCCAGTACCTGCGTGAAGGCTGGTATCCTACAGGAACGCCACTCGTTGCTGATTCAATTGAACCCTCAGCCGCGCTGCTCAAGGCAATGATGGTGGCCTCAGCCGACGCAAATTTCACTTACTCCATCATGGACAGCAGAATCGGCTGGGGACGAATTAACCTTGATTCGGTTCTGTATTTCGAGGACGACACCCGCAAGCTTTATATTCACGACGACACCACTGGAATAACAACCGGAGAACAAGTAGGTTATGAGGTTAAGATAAATTCGGACGACCGATCTTTCCGCGTAGCGGTGGTCTGGACTGACGCACCCCCGGAGCTATCCGCCGACAAACAACTGGTCAACAATCTCAACCTTGAGGTTATCTCTCCCTCTGGCCAACTTTACTATGGAAACAACTTCAACAACGATAACTACTCCAAACTCAACGGGAACCCGGATGAAATCAACGTAGTGGAAATCGTACATCTCGAAACCCCCTCAACCGGCACCTGGACAGTCTGCATCAAGGGAACCGAGATACCACAGGGACCTCAACCCTATGCAATTGTGATTACCGGGGACATGGAGCATCACGACGTCGACCTCGTATCTTCGGGCATACATGTAGACGATGCGGGCGCGGCAAATCCCAACGGCGGGCTTGATCCTGGCGAGGAGGCAATCCTTTATCCGGTAGTGACAAACTCCGGCTCATACAATGCCGGTGCGGTATCTGCGACCCTGTCAACCGACGAAGCGAACGTAACCCTGCTTTCCACTACAGCCGACTACGGCGACATAGCCTCCGGCGAGGAATCCGCAGGCGAAGGATTCGCCATTCAGGCCTCCCAGTCCCTGGAAGAAGATAAGCTAATCACCTTCCGCCTGGAGGTGGAAGCAAATGACGGCGGCTATGTTCGCACCCTGATTTACTCGTTGATTGCCGGCCTGGGGGTTAACGAAACCCCCGTAAATCCTATACTTTCACTAGAGCTTATGCAAACTCAGTTCACGAATCACATTGGCGTTCGCCTGAACGTACCCCGGGAAGGCCCCTTAACACTACAGATGTTTGATCCTGCGGGACGACTGGTAAGAACCCTGCTCGATGAGGCCTCCCATCCCGCCGGAACGTACGAGTACGAATTCGCCGCTGCAGACAACGCAACATCACTATCCAACGGCGTATATTTCCTGCGATTGAAAACCGCGCAAAACCAGATTGTTTCCAAGACCTTGCTTCTTAGATAAAAAAGAAGGGTGGGAGTATATTAATGCCTCGTTTTGAAGTAAAAACGGGTTGCATTCTGCAAAAAGCTGATTAGAGTAATGCGTGAAGTAATATAGCAAACCTTAGCCAAGGAGGCCTTATTATGAGAAAAACCTTTCTCATACTCGTGCTGCCGTTACTCCTTCTGGCCGCCACTGGCCCTTTTATAGACGGTCAGGTGGTAGCAACGGCAACTCATCTGTACAACAATCCCACGGTTATCCATTTGCCGTGCGGGATTGATCTGGATACCCGAAATGCGGATCCCGAACTTTCCCCACAGCTAATGCTAGCCTCGGAACAGGAAGGCATCGGCACCTATCTTATTCAATTTGACGGCCCTATCTATGCACACGAACGTCGAGAACTTGAACGTGCCGGCGTGATAATTGAAGGTTACCTGCCCAACTACGCCTATATTGCAAGAATGGATCAGGCTGGCCGCGCGAAAGTCCTGACCCTGTCGGGAGTAAAGTGGGTAGGCGACTACGAACCCGGTTACAAACTCTGTCCGGAGATTAATTACGAAAGCAGCGTACCCCAGAAATTTGTCTTGACCCTTTATGCCGGCATTGACGGCGAAGCGGTACGTGCAGCGGTAGAAGATCTGGGCGGCGAGTTCCTGGAATGGCAAGCCACCGATTTCCAGACGTTTGTCCACATAATGCTTGCCCCTGAAAAACTGACAGAACTTGTTCATGAACCGGAGATCAAATGGGTGGAGCCCTACCGACAGCCCTACCTGATGAATGGACTGGCTCAATGGGTCATCCAGACATGGGAAACGGACAATCACCGCATCTGGGACGAAGGACTTACCGGTGAAGGACAGATTGTCGCCACTCTTGACTCAGGCATCAGAACCACCCATAACTTCTTCCGCGATCCCTCGATTGCGATTACCGACTTCGGCGATTTTGTCAATCACCGCAAGATCATCGCCTATCAGAAACCCGCATATGATCCTAACGGCGTTATAACCTTTGGTGATGAAAGCGGACATGGCACACACACCGCTGGTTCAGCAGTCGGCAACGACGGCCCTACCGGCGGGTCAAGCGTAAACGACGGTATGGCTCCGGATGCAAGGATATACTTCCTCGATGGCGGCGGCGGCGGCGGTGGAATCATCCATGCAGTCAGCCTTGAATATAGCCTCAGCATTCCCTATAACGGCAACAGCGCGGGCGGAGCAAGAATCATGTCGAATTCATGGGGAAACCAGACCACCCGTAACTACGACAAGAGCTGCATGGAATCAGACCAGACCATGTGGAACCGCCCACAATTCCTGGTCATGTTCTCAGCCGGCAACAATCCTCCAGGTACCTACACAGGTTCTCCTGCAAACGCCAAGAACGTAGTAGCCGTGGGTGGATGCCGCAACGGTTCAGCGGCCAGCTTCTTCTGGACGGGCAGTTCTGTCGGGCCTTCCGCCGACGGACGCATTCGTCCCGACATCGTTACTCCCGGCAATGACGTTACCTCCTCCACTGCCAACAGCGACGACTCGGAGGCTACCTGGTCAGGAACCAGCATGGCTGCGCCAATCGCCAACGGTAACGCTGCCTTGATTCGCCAGTACTTCGTGGACGGATGGTATCCTTCTGGCAGTCCTTCCGGCTACCATGCCGGATTTGAACCTTCCGCCGCCCTTATCAAGGGAATGCTCGTTAATACCGTTGAAACTGATTACGCCGCAGTGGATGAAAGGGTTCCCTCTAACCGGGTAGGTTGGGGACGCCCCAAACTGGATAACTCCCTGTATTTCCCCGGTGATGACCGAAAGCTTGCCGTGGTGGACTTCGATGAAGGTCTTGAGACCGGTTACCAGTTCCTGGGAACGATAGATGTTGACGGCGACGGTGAACCTCTGCGTGTTACCCTGAACTGGACAGACTACCCCGGACAGCAATACGCCTCCCCTGCCCTGGTTAACGACCTCAACCTGGAAGTGATATCCCCTTCAGGAAAGGTTTACCGCGGCAATAATTTCGAGAACAACGTATCGACCGAAAACGGCGACTTCGATACCAAGAATCCTATCGAGAACGTGTTCGTTGATTCCCCTGAAACCGGCGAGTGGGAAATTCGCGTACAGGCAAATAACGTTCCCTCAGGCCCACAGCCCTTCGCTCTGGTGGTTACCGGAGAACTGAACAATCTTATCACCTCGGCTTCGATCTCTGACGTAACCGTGAACGATAACGGTCAATCCAACCCTGACGGCAATATGGATCCGGGCGAGGATGTAACCCTGTATGTCGAAATAACTAACTCCGGCTCCGATGTCCTGCACAATGTAACGGCTGCACTTTCAAGTTCAGCCTCCGAAGTCACCGTAACCGATAACTCGGCAACCTATGGAACCATTTCGGCAGGCGGCGTAGCACAAGGCGACGGCTTCGGCGTGACCGTTTCCGCCTCGGCTGCCATTGAGACGTGGGTTGAGTTCGAACTCTCCATTTCCTCGGATGAACTCTCAGGCAGCCTGGGAACCATCGAGCTGATGATTGGTACTCCGATCTATGACTGGGTCAGCCACGATGTGGGCAACCTCAAGCTCACTGTCACCAAACAAGGTGCCATAGGATACCTGGGCAATGACCCTAACGACCAGGGAGACGGCTTCCGTTTCCCCAAGGATGACTTCAGCAGTTTGCTGTATCATGCAAGCCTCTGCGCCGGAACCTCAGCAGAATACATGAACGATCGCCTCTTTGATGGTGCCGACTGGGAAGTAAGCGCCGATCCGAACGGAATGGTCATCATCGGACGCCGCGACGTCTCTGATCAGGACAGCCGCGCCATCTACACCGACGCGGGTCACGATTCTCCACAAGGCCTGAGGGTCTGGCAGTACGGCTACGCATGGAGCGGAACCGACTACGTCATCCTCAAATTCGTCCTGGAGAATACAGGCGGCTCCGATATCAACGGTCTGTATGCAGGTATCGTAGCTGATTTCGACATGGGAGCCAACTCTGCAGATGATCTGGCTGGAACAGATCAAGCCCTCAATCTTGCTTTCATGAGGGACTCTGCCAGCGACAACCCCCATGTCGCGGTACAACTGCTGGATGGCCCAAAAGCAAACGTAAGCATAATAAGCAATCCGGATTACGTTTGGGATGCCTGGGACGACGACGTCTGCTATCGTTTCCTCAGCGGTGCACTGCACTTTGATGAATCACCAAACGACACCGACTGGTCAATTACCGCTTCTGCAGGACCTATCGATCTCGCTGCAGGCGCGACCGATACCATAGGCTTTGCGATGCTTGCAGGTGAGAGCCTTTCCGACCTTAAGGCAAACGCCGGTGATGCAGAAGATAGATGGGTGACCCTGAGCGTCAAAGAAAACAATCCCGCCGCCCCCTCTGTTCTGGATATGCGCCTCTCCCCCAGCTTCTTTACCGGCAAAGGCGCCATTTGCTTCAGTCTGCCTGCTGCAGCTCATACCCGTATCGACATCTTTGACATCAGCGGCCGCCGCGTTCGCACCCTGATTAACGGCAACTTTAACTCCGGTCAACACGAGATATACTGGAACGGTAAGGACCACAAGGGCCATGCCGTATCAAAGGGCGTCTACTTCGTTTCCCTGACCGCAGGCGATGCGAAAATCGTCCACAAAGCGGTAATCGTCCGCTAAACGGAAAACAGACTATTCTAACCCTGGAGGGGGCTTCGGCCCCCTCTGTTATTTTGGCTTGAC
>JAUVJT010000126.1 GCA_030592225.1 Candidatus Stahliibacteriota bacterium
ACGCATCATATCTATACCCTCCCGCTCCTTCAAACTCAAATGATGGTATTCCTTGTACATACATCCTTAGGATAACGAAATCCCTCTCGTTTTCCAAGGTGTTGCACTTCATTATTGAACCCACGAGCTTCTATCTTGTCGTTCCAGATTTTTACCGGGTTTCTTAAATCATCGAAATACCCAGTAGTAACCTCACATTTGAGAAGTAAGGTGTCTCCTTCCCAAAGTGAGTCAATTACTTTTATTGAGAAAGTATCATGGTAACTTCATGTAACAGTTGTATCTTCAGCGTATCCCGGTTCCAGTTGACCGAACTCGTGGCGAGCATAGCACCACTCATATCCCAGCCCGAACGGGAAGTAGGTTTCGTCAAGGTCAGTTTCAGTGAATATACTGCATCCGGCTAAAACCAAAATTACCCCCAGGAAAATCAGGCCGAACCTCGCATACTTCATAACTACCTCCTATAACCTTTACTCGATCAAGGTTTTCTATCACTAATTCTCGGAGATCAACACCAGTCAACCTCCCTATGTAATAATAGGTTTAAGTGGAGCTTTGTCAAGCGCTCAAGGGGGTACCTACCTGATTGACAACCTTGTCTGAACGCCTATACTGTATCTAAGTAGTTGAACCTGGCACACATAGTGCCGGTTTTGGAAATTTGACAAGGAGAGATAATGGGTCGTAAGTTTTTACTTTTAGCGCTGCCAGCCATCTTTTTGCTTGCCGGATGTGCGAACACCAAAAGCCTTAAGCAGGTGAGCGAGATAACGCAAATAAGGTGCGGAGCCTTGCAATATCCCGAATCCGGAGGCATGGTCTTCCGCGATGCCGAAAGCTGGCAAGGGTTCTGGCAGAACTACTGCAAGGCCATAACCGGCGAAGGCAAGCAGCTTGAAGCGCCGGAGATAGACTTTTCCTCTCAGATGCTTATTGGTGTTTTCTCCGGTTCAAAGCCGACCGGCGGCTACGGCATCGGCATCCAGCGCGTGCTGGAGGATTCCAAAAAGATTGTGGTTGAGTATGTTGAGAAGTCGCCGCCACCGGACGCCATCGTTACCATGGCCTTTACCTACCCCTGCCACATTGTCTCAATCCCCCGCTCCGACAAGAACGTGGAGTTTAAGGCGGAAAAGTAGCTGAAGAGCTACCTGATACTGACCAAGACTCGTACTAAAAACCTGAAAAGGATCCCGAAGCCGATTGAAAGCCCAATAGCAATGAAAACCCAGTTGAGGATTTTGCGGCGGCGAACGTAGTCTTTCTTTTTGGGGTTATCCACCCCTTCCTCAATTGCCCTGTAGACAACATATTGGATTGGTGCGAAGATTACGCCTCCGAGTATTTCTTTCTGAAAATCTTGGTTCCGCATTCTTCTTCGACCTTCTTCTTCGGAAGTCTCTGCCGCCTTCTTATACTCCCCCCTGCATTCTGTACAAACTCCACCCTTAAAATGTTCTGCACATATACCTGGTCTCATACAATAGGGGCATTTGCGGGTACTGCGTCTCTTGTCGCTATTCCCGCAGAGGGGGCATGGTGGTCGTTCTTTGTCCCGGAAAGCCTCGGCCACCGATCCTGAACCGGGCGTATCAGGCCGTTCATATACTTCATAGCACCTCCTGCACATCACCCGGTTAGCGTCAACTTCGGAGAATCTTCTTGACCCGCACCGGGGGCATTTTAGTTTACTTTCAGGCGTCAGGGGTTGCACGTGAGGATCATTGCAACGATTCCTACTAAGAACATAAAGGCAACTATCATCATGTGCGCATAGGGAAGGAAGGATTCCGGGATCCATGCATCACCCAACATACGTTTATCTGATAAGAGTCGCCGTCGACGAGTCTTAAGTTTCAGTTCATAATGACATGCGGTGCACAGACCGTCGCGGTAGTGCTGCATACATAAATACTGGTCGCCGCACCTGCTGCACGTAAAGGTTTCACGGTTTGGGTCTTTGTTGCCGCAGTTAGGGCAGGGGGGAACCTCCTTATCCTCCTGAGATAAAACCTGAAAGACCGTGCCGCACTTCTTGCATTTCAGTTGAGGGGATTCGGTTTCAGTAACCTCGGTTGAACCGCATTTAGGGCATTTCCATTCGCTCATGGGAAAAATTGTATGGATTAATCAGCGTATGTCAAATGTTGGCTACACCCTGGGTCTGAATCCCTCGCCCAGCACCTCGTACACGTCGGAGATGACCACAAACGCGTCGGGGTCAACCTGTTTCACAACGTACTTCAGGTAAGATATCTCCTTGCGAGAGAGCACGATGTAGAGCACCTCGCGGTCTTTGCCCGTAAAGTAGGAATGTCCTTTGAGCGAGGTCACCCCTCTTCTTATCTCCAGCGCTATGGCCCATGATATTTCCTGGGGTTTGGAGGTTATGATGTGGGCCGCTCTGGCATAGCTAAGACCTTCCAGCACCAGGTCAACAACCTTGGAGCTGATGATGAGGGCGAGAACGCCGAAAAGCGGGGCTTCGATACCGATACGAAGAGATGATTCGCTGATGCCGTAGACCAGGCCCCAGGAACCGATGATGACGGCATCCAGAATGAGTATCCAGCCCCCTACCGAGACGTTGGTATGCTTGGCAAAGAGCTGGGCTACGATGTCGGTGCCGCCGGTGGAGCCGTGTCCCCGGAACACGATGCCCAGTCCCAGTCCCAGAATCGCTCCCCCGTAGATTGCAGCCAGGATGGCGTTGTCGGTAGCCGTGGGAAAGGCAAGAATATCCTCGAACAGGAAGATGAATCCGGACACGGCAAGGATGCCGGCCAGACTCTTGATGGCGTAACGCAGGCCCATGCCGCGCAGGCCGATGAAGAAGATAGGTACGTTAAGTGCCACGTAGAATAGCCACACCGGCCAGCCGGTGAAATAGTTGAGCATGATGGAGATGCCGCCCACTCCGCCGGACACGATGTGCAGAGGCACCAGGAACATGGTGTAGGCCACACCGCAGATTGCCGAACCGACGGCAATAAACAAGGCATCGCGCAGTTCATGTTTCCAGTTCAGCTGGAGCTTGAATTTCTTCTTCGGCTTAGGCATATTGGATTCTACCTTGTTTGAGACTACAGTCAACAGATGATATGTGTGTGGGAGAATGCACTGGAAACGCTCCTGGGTGGTTGTCCGAGGATGGCTAAAAACCACAGATTTGAACTCCTTACAGTCGTTCTCTTTCGAATCGCAGATTATCACAGACTAGGAGGAAACCTTGACTCAGGCAAGTTGCGTAGATATATGTCTTATCGTTGCTTGCCGATTTTCGCTCTGTGTCCTTTGTGCTCTCTGTACCCTATGGGATGCAGTAAAGTAGGCATCCCAAGGGGCAGGCTCTGGTTGTTTTCGGACAAGCTCCTAGAGTCGAGTAATGTAAATTTCCAGTGCGTTTTGTCTCAGAATAACTGGTGCAGGTTGAGGATTAAGAATATGTAGGGGAAGAGGAGGTCAGCCCAGCGCCTTGCGTTGGAAACGGTCCGGGATGTTGAGTTTTAGCCGGTGCTTGGCCACGGTGCGGCGCGAGACCTTGAATCCAATTCGGGTAAGTTGCTCGGCAATCTGGGCGTCGGTAAAGGGATCATCTTTATCTTCTTCGGCTATGATTGCTCCAAGTTTCGAAATCACAGGGTTTCTTTCGCCTTTGGCAAAGAACGATCGTAAAGGGAATATGCCAACCGGGCTTTCGATGTACTTGTCGCTTACCGCGCGTGAGATTGTTGAAGCGTGCAATTCCAGCTTGTCGGCGATGGTTTTCATAAGAAGCGGTGTCGATTGTTTGGTTCGTCCGCTAAAGAAGTCGTAGTTGCTGAGCAGAACGTCCCTGGCCAGCCGGTACAGGGTGTCGCGGCGCTGCAGTATTCCTTTTATGAAAAGCTGCGCATTCTCAAACTTGCGCCTGGCGAACTCGACCTCCTCACGGGAAAACATCTTCGGGTTTCTGAGTATATCCCGGAACTTTGCCGAAAGTCTCAGTCCGGGCAAGGGTCCCTCGTTTACTACAATTACCAGTTTTCCTTCCCTGTATCTGATAGTGATGTCCGGCTGGACAGAGCGGCAGGCAATTTCATGGAAGTTGCGCCCCGGTTTGGGATCGAGGCCGCAGATGGTTTCAAATGCCCGGGTGATAACGTCAGTGGGGAGCTTTAATAGTTTGGCTAACGAGGTAACTCGCTTTTGCAGCAAGGTGTCGTAGCCATCCTTGATTATGCGAACCTCGGCGGAGTCCTCTTCATACCCCAGCGCCTGGAGCTGCAGCAGGAGCGCTTCGGGTATATCATGGGAAGCAATCCCCACCGGATCGAGCAGTTGTATCCTTCGTCTGACGTTTTCTACCTCTTCGGAGGTAGTCCCGAGTTCAGCCGCTATGGATTGTGCATCCTCGTGCAGGAATCCGTCTTCATCAAGGTCTTCAAGTATGTAGCGGGCGATTTTATAGTCCGCTTCACAATCTGAAAACTCCCGGGCTATGGCCAGCATCATGTGTTCTTCGATTGATGAGCGATCGGCGCATGGTGAACCAGGCTCGGGTCGCTCTTCCGTTCCCCCATAACCTGCAATGGGATTATGGGGGTAGAAGTCGTCAATAGAGAAGTCCTCCGAGGGCTTTTCCTTCCGTTCATCACCTTCAGCCGTTTCCAGGGCGGGATTTTGCTGCATTTCCGCGGTGAGCATCTCCTCCAGGGACAGTATGTTGGCTTGCAGTATATCCAGCCGCAGGCGCATCTCAGGGGTAAGGTGCAGGGCAAGTTCAGGTCGAAGGGTTACGTCAAGGCGCTGTGTGCCCCAGTGAGAAGGAGAGTTCATATCTTGAATTTCTTACCCAGGTAGACCTCGCGCGCCTTTTTATTCGAAACAAGCTCGCGCGGGGTGCCTGAAATAAAGATGCGGGAATCGTACATAAGGTACGCTCTATCGGTTATTTCCAGGGTTTCACGAACGTTGTGGTCGGTTACCAGTATTCCGATCCCGTCCTTTTTTAGCAGCCGGATGATTTTCTGTATCTCGCCTCTTACAATGGGGTCAATACCGGTGAACGGTTCGTCGAGCAGCAGAAACTTGGGTTCGGTGGCAAGTGCGCGCGCTATCTCCACCCTGCGTCGTTCTCCTCCGGAAAGCATGCCTCCTTTCGAGCGGCGCAGGCTCTTTATCTCGAATTTATCGAGCAGGGTCTCGGTTTTATCTTCAATTTCTTGCCTGGGGTAACCGCGCAGTTCAAGGACAGCCCGAATGTTATCTTCAATGCTTAACTTGCGGAAAATAGACGCTTCCTGGGAAAGATAGCCTATCCCAAGGCGGGCGCGTTTGAAAATGGGCATGTTGTTGATACACTTGTCATCTACCTTGATTTCTCCTGCGGTTGGCTGCAGGAACCCGATGATCATGGAGAAGGTTGTGGTTTTGCCGGCGCCGTTGGGGCCAAGAAGCCCCACGATCTCACCCTGATGAAGCTCCAGAGACACATCCTGTACCACCGGCCGCTTGCCAAACTCCTTGTACAAACCTTCAGCACGCAATACACTCGTATCAGTTTTGGTCGTTGCCTCAGTCTTGTTCTGTCGCTTCTTTCCAGTAGTAGGTGCCACGTGCTCCTCCAGTAAAGATCAGGGTTTCTGCGTTTTTCTTACTAAGATCAATGGTCAGGTAGCGGGACCTTACCACCACCGAGTCTTCGCCCTCGGCGCGGTAGCGGGTCACCACATCGGGGTACAGGAATATCTCTTCCAGATTACGGCCTGCCAGGGTGAAATCAGCCGAATCGGCCTCAATCCTGCCCTCCCGACTCTCAATAACCGTATTGCCGAAGGCATGCCCGAAATCCTGCTCGTAAAATAGAACCAGGGTATCGCAATGCACGGTTGCATCGTCGGTGATGATGCGCACGCGCTCGGCCGCGCTTGCCGACTTCCCAGCTTGATCGATATGCATTCGCTCGCTTACGATACGGAAATCAGAGGAATCGGAGTCTTCCCTGAGGACAGGGTTGCGCATGACGCTTCCCCTGTCTTTGCCCAGATCGTAGGAGACATCGTCTCCAGTAATAAGTATCTGCTCTTCCAGGTCGCGTATCTGGGCGGCATAAGGAATCTTTGCAATTCTTTGCCTGTGGTGGATTGACATTTGGGGCGCTCGTATCTCCGTGTTTCCTCTTTCAACCACCACCCGGCGGTAAAGATTCGAGATGCGTTTGTTGGTCTCGAACC
>JAUVJT010000104.1 GCA_030592225.1 Candidatus Stahliibacteriota bacterium
AAGTCCTTTGGACTCGGTCTGGTGCCTCACGATACCTCTCCTATCCTCTCCGCGGGCAGAAAAGCCAAGCTCTCCACCCAGGTATTGAACGACGCCGGTGTGCTTGCCTCCAGTTCGGGCAGGCTCTACCCCTTTCTGGCAGGCCGCATCGTTTTCCCCATTTACTCCGCCGCGGGCAGGCTGATGGGTTTTTCAGGCCGGGTATGGGGCGATGATCCCAATCCTGCCAAGTACGTAAATACGCGGGAAACCAAATTATTCAAAAAAAGCAAGCTTCTTTACGGACTTCATAAGGCCCGTCCCTACCTCAGGCGCGAAGGCGTTATCCTGGTGGAAGGCCAGACCGATGTCCTGCGGCTGGTGCAGGAGGGATTCCACAACGTGGTTGCTCCATTGGGTACGGCTTTTACCGCCGAGCAGGCCGGGGTCCTTTCCCGCTATGCGGATAAAATCACTCTGATATTTGACGGCGACGATGCAGGGCGCAAGGCGGCGCAAAGGGCGCTGGGTGAAGTGCTTGCCGTTGATCTTGACGCCAGCCTTCTTCTTCTTCCCCAGGGCGAGGACCCGGATTCCTATCTTGCTTCCCACTCGAGTGACGATTTTACTTCCTTGCTCCAGGCCGCGGTCGAGCCGATGCCGTTTTTATATAACTTGCTTTCTCCCGCCGGCACCTCGGAGCGCAGGAAGGCCGCTGAGATTATGTTGTCCCTGATCAACCGAATCCGTGATTCCCTTCGTCGTGAACTTTACCTTGACGAGGCCTCAAACCTTCTTAGAATTGATAGGAAGGTGCTTACTGATTTAGTCAAACCTTCCAGGTTAAAGGGGACTGCAGCCGAGCCTGGCGGGAATCGGGCCAGCGCTGCGGGTGATCTTGAGGAAAGGTTGTTAAGGATGATGATTCAGAAGGCGGAGTTTATTCATCTTGCCGCAAAACATCTCCCCGTCTCTTTGTTCCCTGAAGGGGAAAAACGGGAGTTGCTGGAGAAGTTTTATGCTTTTGCCGCACAGAAAGCGGAGTTCAGCGCCGGCGAGATATTGGATTTATTAACACCACAAATGCGGCGTAAGGTTTCTGCGTGGAGCCTCAGCGACGAAGTGGAGTACAGCAAGGATGATTTCACTAAGGCTTTATCTAATTATCTGTTAAATCATAAGCTGCAACTTTTGAATCGCGAACGCCAAGAGGCGCAAGAAGCTGGTGATCAGGCGCGTGTTCAGAGAATACATAGAGAAAAAGAGAAGGTTATAGAACAAAAGGCAAAGATTACATACGAGGAGATATGAGTAAGAAAGTAAACCTTAATACAGCCGCGGCGATTATACGCGGCAAAGAAATAGCGGATAAGATGCTCGATCAGCTCAAAGACCGCAGAACAATAACCTACAAGCAGCTTGAGAGCTATTTGCCCGAAACCTACGTTTCTTCAGAGGAAGTGGATGAGATAATCGTAAGGCTTAAAGAACACGGGGTTGCGCTTATATCGGAAAGCGAGATTACCAGGGAAGAAGCGAGGGAAAAAACCTACAAGCTTCCGCGGGCAAAGGGCAGAAAGGATTCCACCCGGTCTTACTTTAAGGAACTCAACAAATTCGGGCTTCTTACCAAGGCAGATGAAGTGCGTTACTCGCGTCAAATGGAAGAGGGCTACGTTGATCTGCAGTATGAGATTTGGGGAACGTGGGGAATGCTTGTTCAACTTCTGGCTCAGTGCGGGGAGGTGGAGGTTGGCGAGATGCACGTTGATCAGATAGCCAAGCCGGACATTGATTCCGTGATTGACAAGAAGCTCTACCAGCGCTGGAAGCAGGGTTTTATCCGCAATTTCCATAAGCTTGAAGAGTTGAATGAACAGCTGCGCGAGACGACTCGGAAGCGTAATCGTACCAAGGAAGAGGAAAAGGCTCTTACTAAATTGCGCGATAAGATGCATAAAAAGATAGTAAATCTTTCGCTGCAGCCTGATGTTATCAAAAACTATACCGGAAGATACAAGCGCGAAATCATTGAACTTACCAGGATGGATGATGAACTGAAGGCGTTCAAGCTAAAGACAGCAAAAACCGAATCAGCCAGGGCCGATTTACAGCAGATTCGCACGGACCTGCGCCGGGCGGAGCGTAACTTTGGCAGAACCGTTGAAGAATCCACAGAAAGTTTCGAAAGGCTAAGGGATACGGAAAGACGCATACTGCGCGCCCGGGATCGCATGATTGAAGGCAACGTCCGTCTTGTCATTTCCATAGCCAAGCGCTACACCAATCGCGGCCTGGAGTTTATTGATCTCATTGCCGAGGGCAACTGCGGGCTAATCAAGGCGGTTGAAAAGTTTGACTACAAGAAAGGCTACAAGTTTTCCACCTACGCGACATGGTGGATTAAGCAGGCCATAACTCGCGCGATTGCCGACCAGTCGCGTACCGTGCGCGTGCCAGCCCACATCATTGACGCCATCAATAAGATAACCCGCGTGTCCCGGCGCTTTATACAAAAGCACGGCCGCCTGCCCGCTCCGCAGGAGGTTTCGCACTTTTTGCCAAACTTCACCGAGGATAAGGTTAAATTTCTCACCAACATAGCGCAGTACCACGTTTCTCTGGACAAGGCGATTGACGATGACGGCTCCTCGTTCGTGGGCGACTTCATTTCTGACGACAAGACCCCTGTGCCTACCTATCATGCGGCCAAATCGGTGCTCGATCACCGCATTGACGACGCCCTGGCCACTCTGTCCAAGCGCGAGGAAACCGTTCTCCGGCTTAGGTTTGGCGTGGATGACGGGGTGCAGCGGACGCTTGAAGAGGTGGGGCAGATTTTCAACGTGACCCGCGAGCGCATTCGGCAAATTGAGGCCAAGGCCTTAAAAAAACTGCGCG
This sequence comes from Candidatus Stahliibacteriota bacterium, assembly GCA_030592225.1. Classification (GTDB taxonomy): domain Bacteria; phylum Hydrothermota; class Tepidihabitantia; order B3-TA06; family B3-TA06; genus B3-TA06. The sequence goes on from JAUVJT010000104.1 coordinate 2,881, forward strand.
ATCCCTCGCGCCGTAAAATCTTTGACCCGCTCAAGGAATTGCTCCGCTAACCCTCATTAACACGTAATTTATGGCCGCCTGCGGGCGGCCTATTTTTTTACCCCACAAATCTACTGCACTCGACGGGAGTACAAGCGTAGCTTCGCGGGGACCCCAATCGGAGAATTGTACCTCTAGTAGTATCAAACGATGCTTACGGAAAGGTGGTCAAAAGATGGTCAAAAGCTGGTCAAAAGGTGGACAAAAGGTGGTCAGAAGGTGGACACGGAGTTTTTATCCGCAGATGACGCAGATTGACGCAGATGGATGCGGAGGTTTAGTTGTCAGCTTCCTGCAGGCGCTTCCAGCGGGCTTCCAGTATTTCGATGTTGTTCATGAGCAACTTGTAATCACTTGGGAAGTACTTCTCGGTCCACACCTCTGCGGCGGCTTCGTATGACCTACACGCTTTTTGGTAAAACTGCTTCCGCTCCGCAGGGTCGCAAATCCGCATGACATCACGCAATGTGTTGCCCAGGTTGTTCTGGGTCGTGGCGTAGCCTGTAGGGAACTCCTTGCGGGTGTAAACCTGGAGCGCGGTCTGATACGCCTTCACCGCCTTGTCCATATATTCGTGCTGTTCCTTGCCTTCGCTTACCCTGGCAATAGCGATGTATGCGTTGCCCAGGTTGTTCTGGGTCGTGGCGTAATCTGAAGGAAACTCCTTGCGAGTTCTAACTTCGAGCGCGGCCTGATACGTCTTCACCGCCTTGTCCAGATACTTCCGTTTCTCCTGCTCCTCGCTGACCCCTGCTATATCACTGTATGCGGTGCCCAGGTTGTTTTGGGTCGTGGCATAGCCTGCGGGAAACTCCTTGCGGGTTCTGACCTGGAGCGCGGCCTGGTACGCCTTGACCGCCTTGTCAAGCCATTCCCGCTTCTCCTTGCCCTCGCTGACATCTGCTATATCACTGTATGCGTTGCCCAGGTTGTTCTGGGTTTGCGCGTATAAGGCCGGATATTTCTTGCGGGTAAAGATTTTCATAACCTCGTCCAGGCAATTAACACCTGCCTGAAGGAATAATTTTACCTGATTACCTTCACTCAGTTTGGCAAGCTCCATGTTGATTGAGCCTAGGTTGCCCTGGCAATTGGCATAATCTTCAGGGAAATCCTTCTTGTTCAACACCCTGGAAATATCCGTAAAAATCCCCTTGCTTTTCTCGAACTCCGCTTTTCGTTCCCCGCCTTCCAGCAACTGGGCTATGTCGTAAATTACAAGACCCAGTTTAAACAGAGAAAAAACAAACTCGCCGGGAAATTCATCTTTGTAAAACTCAAGGTTCTCTTCGTGGATACTCTTCGTCTCGTCAAGATGCTTGCGTTTTTCTTTCTTTTCGGCAACCTCGGCAAGTTTGTAAAGACCATCTGCAAGCTGGCTTTTGAGTTGGGCAATCTCGTAGGCATCCTCTGTTGAGTTTTTCTTTGCGATTAAACCCCGCAGGGTTTTTCTGCTGTCTTTAATCAGGGTACGCCTTTGCTTCACACTTCCTCCTTATTTTGCAAGAACCTGGGTGATTAAAAGCCTACATTCTGCGAATAACACTTCAATTGTTTCGTGTTCATTCGGCCACTTCTTTTTTGTATAACGTAATGAGAAGTCCCTGTTTAACTTCTTAACCTTGGTGTAGATTATTAATGCGCTCGTTCTTTTGGTCGCACCGGTTATATACATTTCAAGGAAGCTCTTGAGCGTCTTAAGTGTTTTCACCGAAGTTTCAAAGTATCCTTGTGCATTTGCATAGCGGCCAATCTCGAAGAGTTCATCCGCCAGAGTTACGGCAATCCGGTTGGAAAGAGCCTCCTCTTTCGAGCGGCGGATCATCTTCCCTAACCGGAAGCGTAAGGCCTCGAATGCTTCCTCAACGGTTCTTAATTGCCCGTTCCTTGCGGCGCGGCGGATTATGTCTATTACCGGCTGGAGCTTTTCATCGAGCTTTTCACGCGGCTTGCGTCCGCCGCGTGATGCCTTGCGGAAGTCGTTTTGGGTTATCGCCCACATGAGTCGTCCAAACAGGTGCTTTGGCTGAAGGAGCCTGAGGCTTATCCAGATGTATGGGATAAGGAACAGAAGACAGGTAAAGAACAGGGTGAACGCGGTTTCAGCCCAGGGACAAGGGGTTTGCGCCCAATCCTGGGCCTGGCCGAGTCGCCAACTAAGGAAGAGGATTGTTCCAAGGAAGATGAAGGCTATACCGAGGAAGTGGAGAGAAAAAAAGTGGATGCGAATAACCCTGGGGGTATAGGCGCTTGCGGAGAGCTGAACCGTAATGAACATGAGCGATAGAACCAGGGCGGATACGGTGGCCAGAACAGTTATCAATGCGGAGAGTATTGTTCCAAGGGGTTGGCTCCCGACTCCATTCCAGCAGTAGAAGCTGAAAGGCGGGCTGCCCAGCCATATCCACAGAATCAATAGTGTTGTGGCAACGGAAATCCCGTAAGCCAGATACTTTGGTGCGGTAGGGTGGAAGAGGAAGGTGAGGCAACGGCTTATCCACTCGCCGATGGGCCTCCACTTGGGCCAGTGCAAGAAAGATAGAACCCGGCGGCCTATCCACTCTCTGATACGTCTCCTGTTAACGTCGCTGTCGTCCATGATAAAAAAATACTACATAAAAGCGCTTTAATGTCAAGCGCAAACTTCACGCGGCAAACGAGCACAACCCCGGTTGACAGGTAGGTTTCAGGGGTTATAATTATGGCTAACGGTTATTCGTTTTAAGGAGGCTAAGTTGGCGCACGCATACACGCCAGGTCTAAAGGTAACAGTAAGGACAAAAATTGTCAAGGAGCGCAGGCTACCCCTGCAGGGTGAGGTTATGGTCAGCAAGGGCGATGTAGTCAAGGGCGATATGGTGGTGGCCCGCACTGCGCTGCCCGGCAACGTGACTACAATCAACGTAGCCCAGATGCTGGGCGCTCTGGCATCTGATCTGTCGGATTTGATGCAGAAGAAGCCGGGTGAGAAAATCACCAAGGGTGAGGTTATAGCCGAAAGCAAGGGGCTGTTCGGTATCTTTAAATCCAAGGTGGAGTCGCCTATTGACGGCGAGATTGAGAGCGTTTCACCCATAACCGGCCAGGTTATTATGCGCGAGCCGCCCCAGCCGGTGGAGGTTGACGCCTACATAGACGGCGAGGTAATTGACGTTTTTGCCGGGGAAGGGGTAAAGGTTGAAACCACCGGAAGTCTTATCCAGGGCATTTTTGGATTTGGCGGTGAACGCCGCGGCATAATTAAGGTTCTGGCGTCCAAACCGGATGAAGTGCTCGACGCCAAAATGCTTACTGCGGACATGAAGGGTCAAATCGTGATTGGCGGTTCGCTGGTAACCGGCGAGGCGATTCAGCGGGGCATGGAACTGGGTATCCTTGGCATAGTGGTGGGCGGAATAGAGGATTCCTCCATCAAACAGGTGCTGGGATACGATATTGGCGTGGCCATCACCGGTTCGGAGCCGATACCTATCACGGTGGTGGTTACCGAGGGGTTTGGCAACATGCCCATGGCTTTGCGAACCTTTGAACTGTTTGCCGAACTTGACGGCGAACGCGCCTCAATCAACGGCGCCACACAGATTCGTGCGGGCGTGATCCGCCCCGAAATCATAGTGCCGCGCGAAGTTAAGGGTAAAGAAGCGAGCCGCAGCTCGCTCGAGGAAGGACTCAAGGTCGGGACCCAGGTACGCATCATCCGCGAGCCGCATTTCGGCAGCATCGGTAAGGTAGTTAACCTGCCCGTTGACCTTGAGAAAATAGAGACCGAATCAAAGGTCAGAATTTTAGAGGTGGAACTTGCAGATAAAAAACGCGTACGCCTGCCGCGAGCCAATGTCGAGATCATTGAAGCATAGTAGTCGCAAGCATCGCAGCAATGCCGGTTTTGCCGCCGGCATTTTGCTACTTTTGCTGAGCGGTGGCTTCCTTATGCTTTCTGCAGCGCAAGGATATGCTTCATTAAAGATCGCGACCGGCGCTCGCGAGGTAGGTATGGGCGAGGCCGGTGTAGCCGGAGCATTGCCTGCCAACGCTTTAAGATGGAACCCGGCGCTTTTAGTCCAGGGGCCTGCAATCGAGGCCTCCATGCATCACGCCGTCTGGTTTATGGGTACTTCGCAGAGCACGTTGCTTATTAAGCGCAGACTGGGACGTGTATCTATCGGCGCCGAAATTCTTTACTTTTCCAGCGGCGAAATAGAGCTGCGCGACAGCATCAGCTCCGCCGATCCGCTGGGCAGCTACTATTTTTCCGATCTCTCCCTCGGTATGGGAGCAGCGGTTGAAGTGGTGCAGGGCACACGCGTCGGGCTTATAGCCCGGTACTACCATGAACGTCTCTGGAATTATTCTGACCACACGTGGGGATTTGACGTGGGTCTTGACTACACTCCACTGCCCGGGTTTGCCCTGGGGTTCTCGATGCTTGACTTTGGATTCGATATGCATCTTGACGCTGAAGGATTCAAACCTCCCATGACTTTGCGGATAGGCACCGCATACGTCCGCGACTGGAGCGAGAAATTCGCCACCGCGTTCAATCTGGATTTTGTCTACCGCCCCTATGCCAAGGATCCCGGGCTTAATACCGGT
>JAUVJT010000073.1 GCA_030592225.1 Candidatus Stahliibacteriota bacterium
GGTGAACCAGGGCCACCTGCACCCCCGTATTCTTGAGGCGATGAGCGCTCAAATGAAACGCATCACCCTTACCTCGCGTGCGTTCCACAACGACCGGATGGGCGAGTTCCTGCAGCGGCTGTGCGAGGTTTCCGGTAAAGAAAAAGCCCTGCCCATGAACACCGGTGCAGAGGCGGTGGAAACCGCAATCAAGGCCGCGCGCAAGTGGGGGTATAAGGTCAAGGGCGTCGAAGAAGACAAGGCGGAGATTATTACCTGTTCGGGAAATTTTCACGGGAGAACGACGACGATAGTCGGCTTCTCCACCGAGCCTCAGTATCAGGACGGGTTCGGGCCGTTCACCCCGGGATTCGTAACCGTACCCTACGGCGATATTCCCGCGCTCAAACAAGCCATCACCCCCAATACCGTTGCCTTTCTGTTCGAACCCATCCAGGGCGAGGGCGGGGTTATCGTGCCGCCGGACGGGTATCTCAAGCATGCGGCTCTGGTGTGCAAGGAACAAAACGTGCTGCTCGTCGCCGACGAGATTCAAACCGGGCTGGGCAGAACAGGCAAGATGTTCTGCTGTGATCACGACGGCGTGGTTCCCGACGTCTACGTCGTGGGCAAGGCCCTGGGCGGCGGGGTGTACCCTGTCTCAGCCATCCTGTGCAACGACGACGTGATGAGCGTGTTCAAGCCGGGCGACCACGGCTCCACCTTTGGCGGCAACCCCTTAGGCTCAGCGATCGGCCTGGCGGCTCTGGACGTGCTCATCGACGAGAAGCTTGCCGAACGTGCAGAGGAACTCGGCAACTACTTCGCCGATGAACTGCGCAAGATTGAGAGTCCGCACGTAGACCATGTCCGGGGCAAGGGGCTGATGATCGGGGTGGTCATAAAGGAAAGTTCGGGAGCGGCCCGTCCCTTCTGCGAGAAACTCAGGGAACTGGGCATCCTGGCCAAGGAAACCCATCACCAGGTGATAAGATTCGCGCCGCCCCTGGTAATCACCAAAGAGGAGATTGACTGGGCCCTGGAGCGCATCCGCAAGGTACTTCAATAATATCCTGAAGCGTAAAAGGTCGTATACAGACAAGGGGTTTAGCCATGCAGGCTCGCTAAAGCGTAAACCCCTCGTCTTACTGTTGTGTGTGTTATGTTTTTAGATTCCCGGAGCGTTAGCGGCAACAACGCGGTTTTTGCACTCCAAATCAAGCTGTGAATGGTTATGTAATGCCCCCGAGGGACAGGCTCTGCTGCGCCCCTCTCTGAACTCATTTCAAAGGAGAGCGGGCTTTACAACCCGCAGATTGCGTCTATACTGGGAATCATGAAAGTAATGGTCAGATTCGCAGTGCTTCTCGCCGTCGCTTTTATCGCAGGATGCGGGAATAACCTGCCCGACCTCGACTTTCGCCAGGAGATGGTGGATTTTGTTCTCGACATCTCGGCCTACGCGAAATCCAAGGATTCCACCTTCCTCATCTTCCCCCAGAATAATCCAGACCTGTGGGATGAACAAGGTTATCTGGACGCGGTCTCGGGCATCGGCCAGGAAGACATCTACTACGGCTATGACGGCGACGGCGTGCCTACGTCAACAGAAATCACGAGTCAATGGGAAGAAGAACTGGGCCGGTTCCGCGACGCAGGCAAGCCGGTGCTGACCGTGGACTACCCTTTCGACGACCCGAACACACCTTCCTTTTCATCAGACGCTCTCGCCCGGATTGAAGATGCCTATTCTCAGTCACGAGCCAACGACTTTGTTCCCTGCTGCGCGGTGCGGGAGCTTTCACATCTAACCGTCAACCCCGGACACGAGCCTGCCCCGAATTCCTCACCCGTCACTCTCGATAGCGTGCAAGACTTCATCTATATCCTCCAGCACTCCGAGGAGCTTTCCCGATCGGTGTTCCTGGATTCCCTCGCATCCCTTGGTTTCGATTTGATCGTGATGGACTACGAGGATGACGGCGAGGCATACACCTGGACTGAAATCTCAACCCTTAAGCAGAAGTCAGGAGCAATCCTTCTGGCCTACATGTCCATCGGCGAGGCAGAGGATTACCGGTTCTACTGGCAGGAGGATTGGTCGAGCAAGCGCAATCGGCCCGACTGGATAGAGGGTGAAAATCCCGACTGGAAGGGCAACTACCTGGTGCGCTACTGGGAGGACGCCTGGCAGGAGATAATCTTCGGCGCCGACTCATCATATCTCGATATCATCATCTCCCAGGGTTTTGACGGGGTGTATCTGGACAAGATTGATTCATACGAGGACTATCTGGATTGATAACTGAAGATCTTAACCACAGAGAGCACAAAGAACACAGAGGAAAAACGAAAATCTGAGCCAACATACGTACCTGCTCGTCTTGCTGGCGCAAATGTCGAGTGCGGAAAGTTTTCATCTTCCTCCAAAGGACGAACGCTGGGTGTCATCTTCCAAGTCTTTTAATCTTTGTGTACTCAGTGCCCTTTGTGGTTCAATTTCGTACACGCTCCTATCGATTATGAAAGGCCAACCGGAATGGTTGGCCTTTTTATGATTAAGGTTTCCTTGCTACAAATAACATCTCTCCATCATGACGAAACTCGCTGCGTTGATAATCGCCGTAGATGGCCTCGACCTCAAGTCCGGCTTTCTCAAGCAACAACTCGGTTTCGAATCGCCACAAATAGCGCATCGGGAAAGTCCAGACCTTGCGTTTGACGTTGCCATCGGCGTCTACAACGTCATAAGTCCTTTGCACGGTAATAATCTGGTTCACGTGGTCGTGGGTGACCCTTTCAGTCCTGGACAGTTTAGCGCCGTTTGGCAAGCCGATGGTCCCTAACGAGTTGAACATCTGCTTGTTAGCCAATCTCTGATACGAAGGCGCGAACAGGGAAAGCGCGAAGCGTCCGCCCCTCTCCAGGTGTCGGGAAACACAGGTAAGGCAGCGCTCTTGGTCAGCACGCGTCTGTAGATGTTGGAAGGAGCGGAAGGGGATGAAGACAAAGTCAAATTTACTATCAAACTCGAAGTCCCGCATGTCGCCCGCAACCCAGGTAATGCGTTTCTGCACATCCTTTGGCAGTCTTTCGGCTTTCCTGCGAGCTGCATCGAGCATAGCTTTTGAAATCTCAAGCGCCGTCACCTCGATTCCGGCCCTGGCCAGTTCAACCGTCACCCTGCCGGTTCCCGCGCCCAGCTCCAGTGCAGCGCCGCCTGCTTTCTTTGCTTCCTGTACGTAGAAGCCGATGTCGTAATCCATCTCTTCATGCTCAATGTCGTAGAACTCCGCAATCGGGTCGTACAGTTTTTCTAAGTCCATGATATCTCCTCTTATGATTTCTCCGCAACCACTATCATGGTGTGTTACGGGTTGTATTACGGGTTGCGTTACGGGTTCGGGCGTTTTTCTTAGCCATGTTTATCCTCCTTTCAAGAATTCTCGGCTTTGTGTTTTTGCCCCGAATATACTTATCGGGGTCCCCACGAAGTTACGCCGTAACTTCGTGGGGTATTAAAAAAAGTACCCCCCGCCAGTTTTTGTGGCGAGGGGCAGAATCTCTTCTTCTTTTACTAAGGAGAAGCGAGGCGACCAACGCCGGCAGTGGTAATAGCCACCACAATAAGGCACAGCCCAGAATCAATAGCGCCAAAAGGCATCTGGTGCTTGGTCGAGTCAATACTTCTCATACTACGAAGTATACGAACAAATTGCCAGGTGTCAAGGTATTTGTCGTTAAGTTGAAACAATTATGCATTTATACAAGGAGTTGCACAAAAGGTTAAGGGGTGACAGGTTGGCCGCAAACTTAACTTGTTTTATTGCTTGACATACGGCAGATGTTGATCTGGCACGCGGCGTGCTGGTAATATAGTAGGGATAAGTACCCCTACCCTTAACGCGGTCTTTTTCCATAATGGAAAAAGGTAGAATAAAATAAGGAGGAAAGAATGAAAAAAATCCTGTTATCAATAATCGCCGCGGCGATGGTCGCCGCGGTGCCGGTAAGCCTGAATGCTGGCTGGATGAAAACTTACGGCTGGGAAGGGTACGAGAGCGGTGAATGCTTACAGATAACTTCAGACAATGGCTATATTGTGGCAGGATACGCGGATGAGGGTATCTGGGTACTCAAGATGGATCAACAAGGGGATACCATTTGGACACTGAGGTACGATGCTAAATTTGGATATTCTGTTCGAGAAACGAACGACGGTGGATATATTGTTACCGGGATGTCTTCTGGTAATGGTGACGTAGTATTATTAAAGTTGGACTCGGATGGAAATGTCAATTGGGTGAAGTTCTATGGAGAAGAGGATGGAACTGAGTGGGGGAAATGCGTGCGACAGACTTCTGACGGTGGGTATATCATTACGGGCATGTCAGTACGTGAAGGACTTCTTCTGCTTAAGACGGATGCCATCGGTGATATGAGTTGGTTACACTACTATGCTGGAGCGAATAGCCAAGGCTACTGTGTGGAACTAACCCCAGATAATGGGTATATTGTTACTGGGCATGTTGATGGCTGTCTTTGGCTTTTTGAAACCGATGTCAATGGTGATACTATTTGGACTCGTCGCTACCGAGGGGAGACAGGAGAAGAAAGCGGTAGATGTGTGCGTAGTACCAGGGACAATGGTTACATAGTTGTCGGACACGCCGCAAGTTTTGGATCTGGATACACTGACCCGTGGCTGGTTAAAACTGATTCCCTCGGAAACACTTTATGGACGAACGTTTTTGAATCCGAGGGGATCGGGTTCAACGAAGCCAATTGCGTGCAACAGACTGTTGACGGCGGCTATATTATTGCAGCAGGGAAACAATACGGAAGCACTGGGGATGTAGACGCATGGCTGATAAAAACGGATGAAAAGGGTGATACTCTCTGGACTCGGCTTTGGGGCATGGGAGATGGCATGGGAGATATAGATCGCATCAAATATCTCCAGCAAACCGAGGACGGAGGCTACATTATTACTGGATCTACAAGCTCTTGGGGTGCAGGGTCATCTGATCTCTGGATGATCAAAACCGATTCATTGGGGTACGTCGGAGTGGAAGAGAATCCGATTGAAGATATCACCAACTTAAAGGTGGTAAATCCCGTCGGCCCCCACATAACCCTCCGCTACGCCAACCACCCCCAAGGTTTCCGAGCCGCCATCTTCGACGCTTCGGGCCGCAAGGTTGATGAACTGCACGCCCCCCTCCCATCGGGGACAATCTCCTGGGGTAAGGGTTTCGGACAAGGGGTGTATTTCATCAGGGATATGTCTTCTGCGTCAGGCACAGTCCACAAGGTAGTATTGACGAAATAACTGGAGGATTGACAAAGGGGGGAAGTTAGGTAGACTTTCCGGTGAGTTCATCTCCCCTTAAGGTTCTTGTTCTGGCAGGACCCGGTACAAACTGCGATGCGGAAACAGTGTTCGCATTCCGGCATCTTGGGGTTGAAACTCACCAGGAAACCCTGCGCATGCTTTCTCGACATCCTGAAAAACTTGCCGAGTACCAGATCCTCATCCTGCCCGGCGGATTTACCTACGGCGATTACGTGGGTGCGGGAATGCTTTTCGCCGCGGACATGCGCCATGCCATCGGGGACGAACTCGGCAAATTCCTTGAGCAAGGTAAGTTCATCATCGGCATCTGCAACGGATTTCAGGTACTGGTCAAGAGCGGCCTGTTGCCTGCGTTCGGAAAGCCTTTTGAGAAGCCATCCGTCACCCTGGAAGCGAATAAATCCCTGAAATTCGAAGACCGCTGGGTGTGTCTCAAATCAGAGGTCAAGAATTTTTGGACACGCGGCTTACCCAAGATTATTACCCTTCCCGTTGCTCATGCCGAGGGACGTTTTCTTGCCCGCGACAAAAAAGTGCTGCGTCGATTGCAGGCGGACGGCCAGGTGCTGCTTCGCTACTGCAGCAAGGCAGGTAATACCCCTGAATATCCCGAGGACCCGAATGGATCTGACGATCACATAGCTGCAATCACCGACTCCACCGGCCAGGTGATGGGACTGATGCCTCATCCGGAAAGATTCATTCTGCCCCAGCAGCACCCGTGCCACACCCGCGGGGAATTCATAGGCAAGCCGCACGGCTATCTTCTCCTGTCCAATCTCCTGAAGGAAGCTTCGGGTCGGTTCGGCTAAATCCGGCAGCTTACCTGATACAACCAATTGCTAACAGGATGGGCTTTTAGTTATCAGCCCCGGCATTACGTCTGAGCGTCAGCGGAATGGTATGGAAAAGGTTTACCCTGCGGTGTTACGGTGTTAGCCGGGGTATGAGGGTGGAGGTGGGGTCCGGTCAGAGGCATCCAGAAGGTGCAGGAACGATTGCGCAATCTCCCTTGCTGCCAGTTTGATTTGAAGCAGGATGAGGCCCAGCTTGGCTTTTTCGTCGGTCACCACCACCAGCACGTTATCCTGGCCGGTGTTGGTTATTACGGTGTAGCCTCCCTCGCCTTTCACGAATACCTGTTGAAGACTCCCGTGGCGGAACTCCTGGACGGTTCTGTCGCCGAGTCCGAGCAGGGTTGCCGCTATTGCGGCTACGTCATCGTCGTTCGTTCCGGCGGGCAGGGCGGACGCAAGCATCAATCCATCTATGCTTACCACGGCAGAAGCCTCTATCTCCGGAACGGCCTGGTTGAGCCTGAACAGAAGTCCTCGCAACTTTTCCTCTAATCCGAGCATCTTTCCTCCACGATTGAGATATTTAGTATATTGAAGGATATCCTTATGTCAAGTATGCGCTCAGGTTGAGATGGGCGGGTATAGCGATATGGTGCTGGAGCTTTGCCCCGCCTGCGCTGCCCTCTAGCGTGGGGTGCCAATTACTTTGCACTACAGTAAAGCTGCAGGGGGTGGGTATCAGAATTCATGGAAATGTCAATCCTCGATTAGAAGATTAACGTCAATCTGAAAAATAGTGCTCCGGGCGGCGGTCGCTGAACAGATGGTTGCGAGGGGTTGCGAACTTGTCTCTGGCTGCTGAAGGATCTATTTCTGCGGTTGCCAGTTTTTCCTCGTCTGCAAGCGAGATCAGTACCTGCCCCTTAACATCCAGTATCCTGCTCTGGCCGATGAATGAGAGTTTTTCGCGCCCCGCTTCTTCTTTGCCTACACGATCGGCAAGCAGGTAGTAAACGTGATTCTCTATGGCTCTCGTTACCGCGGCGGCAGGGCAGTAGGGCAGAACAAGATTGGCGGCATGACAGATTATTTCTGCACCGGCAAGGGCCAGTGAGCGGGCCGATTCCGGGAATATCCAATCGACCCACACCATCATGCCGATGGTTGCTCCGCCTACGTCAAAGGTGGGAAATCCCAGATTGCCGGGTTCAAAGATGTCCTTTTCGTTGTGAAAGAGGTGTATCTTGCGGTACGTTCCTGCATATCCCTGTGCGTTGAACAGAACCGCCGAATTGTAAAACCTGTCATCTTTTCTCTCAGACACTCCGCAAACTACGTGTCCTTCCGTACTTTTCGCCAATTCCTGGAGAAACTCGCTGGTCTCTTCCCCGGGAAAGACCTCGGCAAAAGATGCCAATTCGTTCCTGGAGGTAAAAAGGTAGCCGGTGGTGGCAAGCTCGGGCAATACCAGCAGATCAGCCTTTTTCCCCTCAGTTAATCTCTTGATTTTCTCAAAGTTGGCTTTTTTATCGCCCCGGACAGGGGCAAACTGCAAAACGCCTGCTCGCATCAATCCAGAAACCGGACAAGACCCTGGGTCCAGGCGGCGCGTATTTCGTCGACCGAGACAGTGGTCACGGTACGCCTGGAATCCTGGGCAAAGATGAGTCTGGTGTCGTTGGTGGTCTCGCCTATCAGTGCAAACACCTCTTCCTTGAAGATATTCTCAAACTCGGCGGCATCTTTCTCTTCTACCTCAAGCAGCATCCTGCTCTGTGTCTCAGAAAACAGCAGGTAGTCGTCGCGACCTATCTTCTCCGAGACAGGAATCGAGGAAAGATTTATTTTTGCCCCTCGCTCTCCGCCCATGCACATCTCGGCGATTGCCACCCCTAGCCCGCCGTCGGAGAGATCGTGAGCGGACAGCACGAGGCCTGCTTTCATGGCGCGTTCAATCTTGCGGTAGCGTCTTCGTGCGGTTTTCATATCTACCTGAGGTACTCTCGCGCCCAGTTTCTTGTACATGCGCAGGTACTCCGAGCCTCCCAACTCCGGTTTCGTGTCGCCGGCAAGATATATCCGCGAACGGGGCTGCTTGAAGTCGCTGGTGATGACGTTATTGACATCGCGTACCAGGGTCAGACCTGAAACAAGCAGGGTGGTAGGTATGTTTATTTTCTCACCCTTTCCGGAGATGAAGAAGTTGTTAAGGCTGTCCTTGCCCGATATGAACGGTGCGCCGTAGGCGGCTATGGCGTCGCGGCACGCTTTTGAGGCTTCAACGAGTTCAAACAGAATCCGCTCATCGTTGGCGTCGCCTGCGCAAAAATTATCCAGCAGGGCGATGCGATCGGTGCGTCCGCCCACCGCAATCAAATTGCGTACGGTCTCGTCAATCGCCGAGGCCGCCGAAGCGTAGGCGTCAATCATGGCGTAACGCGGAGCCATGCCCTGCGATACGGCCACGCCCGCAGTATCGTCGAGCACGGGCTGGATAACGGTTGCATCCGAAGGAGCGTCGTGGTTTTTACCCACAAAGGGCTTGAGAACCGTGGCCCCTTTGACCTCGTGGTCGTACTGGCGGATTACCCATGATTTTGAGGCCACGTTGATTTGACCCAGAAGACGAAGCAGTGTCTGGCCCAGATCCCTGGGCATAACGACGTCTGGTTCCTTACGCGGCTTGCTCTCCGGCGGTTTTATTTTGAATTGCCGGGTGGGCAGACCGTGGTGCAGGAAATCCATGTCCAGTGCGGCGACTTCCTTATCACGGTAGCGCAGTCTCAGCACCTTGTCGCCGGTAACCTCACCTATAACTGCGGCCTCTACGCCTATCTGCTCGGCAAGAGTCATAAACGCTTCCACCCTGTTCGGGCGTACGAATATCACCATGCGCTCCTGGGATTCGGATATCCATATCTCGTGATGGGCAAGACCGGTGTACTTTAAGGGAATCTTGTCCAAATCAACCACGCAGCCGTGTCTGGCCGTCATCTCACCCACTGCAGAGGAAAGTCCGCCTCCGCCGCAATCCGTAATGCTGGCGATTAAATCCTTATCCCGTGCCGCAATAACCAGGTCGCGCAGGAGTTTTTCCTCTATGGGATTGCCTATCTGTACTGCCGAGCCGTGCCTGGTGTGTGAAGAACCGGCAAGCGACGTAGACGCAAAGGTCACGCCGTGCACCCCGTCTCTTCCGGTTCGCGCTCCTGCAACGATTATTACGTCCCCCCTGGATACCTTTTTCACAACCATGTCCCGGGCCATAATACCCAGGGTTCCGCAGTACACCAGCGGGTTGGCAAGGTATAACTCCTCCAAATAC
>JAUVJT010000184.1 GCA_030592225.1 Candidatus Stahliibacteriota bacterium
CCAGATATAACCTATCTCTTTGGGAAAGTAGTCCTCGGCAACCGTTATGGTGACCGTTGCGGTATCTTCGCTTTCCTCATTGCCATCGGTCACGATACAGGTAATAACAACAGCCCCGGCTGCGTCGGGAGCGGTCCAGATAACTGAGCCGGGATCATCGCCTTCTGCAAAGTCACCGGCATCAGCACTCCAGGTGTAGGTCAGAGCGTCATCCACGTCAGAGTCGGTGGCATCGCAGGTGATGGTTGCGGCACTGCCCTGAGTTACCAGTGTATCTGAAACGGTCAGGCTGTTGATTACAGGCAACTCGTTCTTTGCACAGCCGGTGAGCCAGAAACCGCCGACTATGACTGCGATGGTTAGTAGCATCAGAGATTTTTTCATGCTTCTCCTTGAGTTTAGTGTTTGTTCTTCCGTTTTTATTCTTCGATTACTATTACGTTGACTGACTCCTCCGCACTGTGCGGTACCCCGAGAGAATAGTTGCATCTTATCTCGTAAGTGCCTGTCGTATCCGGAGCAATCCACTTGGCCGTTTGAGCGTCCTTTTCCGCAATTATTTCTCCTTCGTCAGCGTCCCAATCGTAACTGACCTTATCGGTTTCTGAACCGCTCATGTATATAGTGATAGTAACCGTATCTCCGAAACCTACCGTATCCTTATCAACACTAAGACTGTCAAAAGTGGCATCCGCGCCCTTACCATCAGTACAACCAGTAAAAAAAACGACGCTCACAAACATCACTACAAAAGTAATGGCTGGGATGAGAATAAGGCTCTTCTTCATTACTTCTCCTTGGTTTGTTGTTACTGACATAAATAATCCAGGCCTACTGGCTTTCCTGCACCGTGATGGTCAGGGTGTCCGAATCAGTGGCATCCTTCTGATCAGTAACCATGCAGATAATCCGGTAATCACCGAGTTCCGTGGGCGATTCCCAATATCTCCAACGTTTCTCAGAATCGGGCATACCGGGATCACCAATATCGAAAAACTGACCGCCATCAGGTACCTCCCAGGAATAATCAAGCGCCGGATCCTCATCCACATCCGGGATTGTTCCCCTGGATTTGTAATCAGGATCATCGGCGGTGCAAACCACGTAAATCGTATCCCCGGGCGCAACTAAAGTATCTTCAAGAGGTTCAGGAGCTAGACTTTCGATAACCGGCGGTTCGTTGCCGCAACCAATCATCCACATCATGGTTAGAATTAGCACTACAACCAACCGGACAAAACTTTTCTTCATTGTTCCTCCTTGGCTAATCTTAATCTACTGAATATACGATTCGAGAAGAGGTTGTCAACCCCCTTGACTAATAGCGCTTCAAAAGTATTATCTTTTATGGAAATCCTTGCGGGCAAACGCTTCACTGCCCTGCGGTGCGCGGCGGTGATTGGCGCTGGAATTGTAGCCGGGCTGCTGCTACCAGAATCTTGGGAGGTGTTACGGGTGTTACGGGTGTTGGGGGTGTTACGGGCGTGGTGGATGTGGTTGATAGCTGCTGGACTGAGCCTGCTGCCGGTAATCTTTGTCTCCAGGAAATTCCTGTACCTTACCCTGTTTCTGCTCGCCGTGCCCTATGCTCAACTTTCCCTGCCTGAATCCATGCCTGAAAATATCTACGGGATGAATGCCGAAATCGAGGGGATACTGGTCGGCAATACCGGGAAGTATTCAATCATCAAGATAGATACCCCTGATGAATTCAAGGGACGCAAGGTTCTGGTGTACATGACTAAAGATGAGGATGTGGGAACGTCGTTCAGGGTTCAGGGACGGCTTTTGCCGCTGGCTTTTCCGCGCAACCCGGGACTGTCAAATCGCAACAAACGACTTCAACGCCAGGGCGTAATCGGCAGAATATCAACAAGTTACGTCAAGACAACCAGACCGGCCCAGGGAATCAGAAAGTGGTTAAACCAAACACGCCAGAAATTGATAAAACGCAATCGGGAGCTGTTCGGTGAACACGCCGCAATCTACACCGCTATCCTTTTGGGAGAACGAAGCGAGGTGCCTGAAGAGCTGTACGCGGATATGAGGCGTACCGGCACCCTGCACCTTTTAGCGGTCTCCGGCCTGCACGTGGGAGTGCTGGTGGCGTTCCTGTTCCTGCTGATGCGGTTGGTGCACATCCCGCGCAAGCTGATACTTCCCCTGCTTGCAATTATGCTGTGCTTCTACATCGCGCTGGTTGGTCCCAGACCCTCCATTATCCGCGCCTCGGTCATGAGCCTGGCCGTAGCCGCAGGTTTCGCCTTTGAACGCAAGGTGCTGGCGCTCAACAGCTTAGCCATTGCAGCCCTGGGGTTGATTCTCATCCAGCCTGCCCAGATACTTTCGGTGGGATTCCAGTTAAGTTTTGCCGCCGCGTTCGGCATCATTATCGCTGCAGCAGGAATTAAGGAAATTCTTCAGAGTAAGCGCAAGCTTGCCCGCAAGATTCCCAAAACCCTCACCCGGTGGATTCTTCTGCCCCTTGCTCTTTCAGCGGCAGCCACCCTTGCCACCATGCCTATCCTTGCTGCAAATTTTCACCGGATAACACTGGCGCCGGTACTTGCCAACCTGCCGGTGATTCCCCTGGTGTCGCTGATTCTTCCGCTTGGATTAGTTGCCTTGCTGTTAAGCCTTATCTGGTTTCCGCTGGGACAGATTGTCGGTTTTGCGGTTTCTGGACTATTATGGTTAGTCGAGAGATTACTTCAACTCCTACCTGGAAGCCTTTACCCTTCGGGCAGTTGGGCAATTGGTCTGGTCGCGGCAATCTTCCTGGCCGCACTTATTCTCCACGGCGAGAAAGGCAGGCAACGACGGTTCAAATACGCCCTTGGCGCACTCTTGATTGGCGCAAACCTGGCAGTGTGGCCCTGGGCACTGGAGTCGAGGAAACCCCAACTGACCCTGCTGGACACCTATCACGGCAATGTGGCAGTTCTGCAATCGGACGGCCATACCGTTTTGCTTAACCCCGGCTCCAAAGCCGAGCCAACAGTGACCGACTTTCTTGACTCCAGGGGAATCCGCCGAATAGACTGGGTGTTATGCCTTTCAAACAAGGAGGGTGATCTTTCCGGTCTGGATGCGATTATTGAGGAGTACCGGGTTCAAAACGTAGGCTCAATTCTGAGGCGCCAGGCAACCTCACCCATCCCTCATGCAGGAAGGCTGATTCTGCCCTCGTGCACGGTTGAATACGATTTGGCCATGCGCGAGTGGCCGTTTTACGTTGTCAAGAGCGACAATGGACGCGTGGTATTCACCTCGGAAGCGCACCGGATAGACCAGGAAGCGGACGTAAACTATCTTTTGAACCGGTATATTCGCCCCAAGCCGACATCCGGCAGGATGATATCCAAAACCCTGTTGAAGCACGGGGAATCAGAGGTTATACGGAAACAGGGCGGAGCGCTGCTCAGGCTTTAGCTCTCATATGTCCATTCCACCCTAGCTTGACTCCATTCATCAAATCACTATAATTAATTACTGAGAAGAATGTGTTTCTTTGGACAATATGGATGCACTTCCGGCATCCCTCTAGAATTCGAGTCCCTATCCGGGTCCCCGCGAAGACGCGCAGCGGATTCGTGAGGTATCCTATCCGGGGTCCCCGCGAATTTTCGTGGGGCGCTAACTTGGGGGCGAACGGCTTCGACGGGGTGTAGATGCGGAAGAGTGCATGGCGAGGAGCCCTCGTAATCTCGTAAATCATTCGAGGGGACTAATAACTGCTGATAACAGTTACGCACTGGCCGCTTAATTAGCGACCGCGTCGGTTCTGCGTTTTACCTGTTCGGCGTAGTTCCGGCGGATTTTCAGGACGGGTGAAGCCTGTGGAATGCCATCGGCCCCAGGTGGATTTTTAGATGGCTGGTTCCCTAGCCGCTAGTCGCGAAGTTGCGAAGGAACGAGACTTATTGTCGCGACTAACCATGTAGTACTCGACCGTTGACCACTTCGGACGCGGGTTCGATTCCCGCCGCCTCCACTTTCTATAGATTAAAGCGCCCAAACGGGCGCTTTTTTTGCTCTAAAAACACGAGATTTAAGCTGGTCAAAAGATGGTCAAAAGCTACCCAAAAGATGGTCAGAAGTTGGTCAAAAGGTGGACATCCGCAAAATACTAAGAAATTGCCCGCAATTGTTATATGGAGCGACGTAGGGGCCGACCTTAAGGTCGGCCCGCTTTATCATAAATCAAGCCCTTCTTTCCGCAGGGTTTCAAAATTGGGGAAATCTCTGTATTTTTTAATCCACTTTGAATGCCAGGAGTTGAATTTTCCGAAAGCTTCC
>JAUVJT010000090.1 GCA_030592225.1 Candidatus Stahliibacteriota bacterium
ATAGACCAAGGATGCACTTGAGGAACACGCTCTTGCCCGACCCGGATTTACCCAGTATAAGTACCCTGCGTCCGTCGGCAGCCTCAAAATCAACGCCATCGAGCACCTTTTGAGCTGTAAAGTTCTTACTCAGGTTAGTGACTTTAATCATGGCTGATCACGTAAACCTAAGTGCAGTTGAGCTGGCAAGATTAACATCATCTGAACACCCAGAACGCGACGATGAAGTCTATTACCATGATCATGGCCGCCGAGGTAACCACCGACTGGGTTACCGATTTACCCACCCCTTCGGCCCCAAGTTCGGTCCGGAATCCATAGTAGGAGGAAACCGAACCCATCACCAGTCCGAACAGTATGGGCTTGAGCATCCCGCCCAGTACGTCGTTGAGAATAACGTAGCGCCGCAGGCCGAATATGTAGTCGGGGATGGGCACGTCAACAATGACCTTTGCCGAAACCGCCGCCGCCACCATGGATATGAGATTACCGTAAATAACGAGCACCGGCACCACGATGATGCTGGCAATAATTATGGGCAGGGCAAGATAGTGCACCGAGTTAATGCCCATGGTTTCCAGAGCGTCTATCTGTTCGGTCACCTTCATTGTACCCAGGCGGGCGGTGATGTTGGAGCCTACCCTGGCGACAATCAACAGCGAGATGATTACCGGAGCAAGCTCGATGAGTATGGTGCGGCCGCCGGTGGCTCCCACGTAAAACTTGGGCAGCCCCACCTCGAGCTGGTAGGTTACCATGAGCGCTACCACCATGCCTATGAATATGGCGGTGAATGAGATGACCGGCAGGGACAGCAGCCCCAGATAGTAAATCTGCTTGAGTATAAGCTTGGGCCGCCGCAGCACGTACCCCATGCCGCCGAACGCGCGGAAGGTGAAAAGCAGGTATCGTCCTATATCCCTTATCAAAGCGGAATCTCCTCCACCTCTTCTTCCGCGGCGAGATCATCCTCCTCCTTGCCCACGTAGCTTTCAAAACGCATGATGGATTTGAGGAATACCAATTCGACTTCGCCGGTGGGGCCGTTGCGCTGTTTGGCAATAATGATCTTGGTAGGACTTCCTGCCTGCTCGGCTTCCTCCTTGGGATTATAAAAGCCGGGGCGATGAATGAGCATCACCAGGTCGGCATCCTGCTCGATTGCGCCGGATTCACGTAAATCTGCCAATTGCGGTCGCTTGTCTTCGCGCATCTCCGGACGACGGGAAAGCTGGGATAATGCCACAACTGGAGCATTAATCTCTTTGGCTAATGCCTTGAGGGAACGGCTTATCTCGGTTATCTCCTGCTGACGGTTGCGCTGGCTTGCAAAACCGGCTGAGGCGTCCATAAGCTGCATGTAATCTACGATTACCATACCAACTTCTTTTTCAGCCGATAGGCGACGTGCCTTGGCCTTAAGTTCAAGGATAGAAAGAGATGCGGAATCGTCTATGTACACCTCCAGCTCGTTCAGCACGCCCATCACATTGGAAAGCCTGGCATAGTCGTTCATGCTCAAATGACCCGAACGAAGCTTGGATAAGGGAACCCCTGCCTCAGAGCAGATGATGCGCTCCACCACCATCTCGGTTGTCATCTCAAGACTGAATAGCGCAACCCTTATTCCGGTCTTCTTGGCGGCTTCAATACCAATATTTAATGCAAGGGAGGATTTTCCCATTGAGGGTCTTCCAGCGACGATAACCAGTTCACCACGCTGAAACCCGGAGGTCATCCTGTCAAGATCATCAAGGCCGGTAGCGATTCCGGTGATATGACGTCCCTCCTGCTTGGCTCGATCTATTGTTCGCATTGCGGGAACAAGAAGATCTTTAAGTGCCATAAATCCTTTTCGCAGCTTGGATTCCTTGATTTCAAAAATCTGATGTTCAGACCAGTCAAGCAAATCATCCACCGACTGCTCGGCGTTGTAAGCCTTAACCACGATCTCGCTGACCACCGAGATCAACTTGCGCTGCACCCACTTCTCATAAACGATCCTGGCGTGATAGCCGATGTGGGCCGGAGCCACTACGTCTTCTGCCAGGGAAGACAGGTAATCTAGCCCACCTGCATCGTCGAATTTCTTCTGTTTGCGCAACTCCTCACTTACAGTAATCATGTCAACCTTCTCGTTGCGACCAAAGATGGTCTGGGCCGCCTCGGCTATGAGAAGATTCTTGCGCATGTAAAAGCACTCCGGCCTGAGAATCTCAAACGCCTTGTACACCGAATCCTCGGATATGAGCACAGCGGCTAACACCGCGCATTCTGCCTCGGCAGAATGCGGCGGAACCCTGAGCTGCTTACCCTCAGCCATTTTTCTTCTCTTTTCGATTCAAGAGTTCTGCGGTGACTTCAACCAACCGGGAAGCGAGTGCTTCCTTGGCGAGAGGAGAAATCTCTTCCCTCTGACCGGACGAATACAGGATTACAGCCTGGGTCTCGGCCTGACCGATAACGCTGGCTGGATTGGCAACGATGGCAGCCAGGTTCTTTGAGGAAAGTTTCTCTTTGGCTGAGGATTCCCAGTCCTCGCCTGTCTCGACAGAAAATCCTATTCGCACCGCCGGGGAATCAACAAGTGAAGCCAGGATGTCCGGGGTTTTGGTTAGATTGAGGGTAAGTTCATCACTCTTGAGTTTATCTACCGATGAAGTTGCCGGCTTGTAATCACCTATTGCCGCGGCCATGAGCAATACGTCGGTTGAAGACATAATGGAGTCAAGTTCGGAGAGCATCTGGGCGGCTGAGAAAACCTTGATGATTTCAACACCGTATGGCAGCGGTACGCTTACCTGACCTGCGACCAGCGTGACTTCCGCGCCTACCCTGGCAAACGCTTTTGCGACCTCGACACCCATCCTGCCCGAGGAACGGTTGGTCAACACGCGAACAGGATCCAACTCCTCCTCGGTGCGTCCCGCGGTAACCACCACCCGTTTTCCTGCAAGTCCGGGATGGGCGCGAACAACCCTTTCCGCGGCAAGAACTATTTCGTCAATCTCGGCAAGCCGACCCTTACCCACAACTCCGCAGGCCAACTCGCCTGAGCCGGGTTCAACAAAACGTACACCGCGCTTCTTGAGCACGGCGACGTTCTCTTGGGTGGCTGGATTATTCCACATCCCTTCATTCATGGCCGGGGCAAAGAGCAAACGTGAAGGACCGGCGGCAAGAAGGAGACAGGACAGAAGGTCGTCAGCCAGTCCGTGCGCGGCCTTGGCGATGATATTAGCCGTAGCCGGAGCCACCAGAACGAGCCGGGTGTCTTCAAGGAGAGAGATGTGAGACAGCGCCTCGCGTCTTGCCCACAGATCATCGTACACCCCGTGAGTGGTGAGGGACTCAAAGGTAACCCTGCCGATAAAGCGGCTTGCCGCACCGGTTAAAACCACGGGAACGCGAAATCCACGTTTCCGCAACCGGCGAAGAATGAGCGGAGCCTTATACGCAGCTATCGACCCGGTTACCCCTAGGAGAATTCGTTCGTCCATTATCCTGCTCTTCAGGTCATGAGACGTTTACTGCTTCGCTTCTCTTTCTTCGGCGTCTCCACGAATGGCGCGCAGCAAACCAAGTCGATAGGGATTCTCAACGGCATCAATTCTGCCCTCGGCAACGTCCTCAATCAAGCGACGAGCTTCTCTCGAGGCTGATACCAGGAACTTATACTTATTCTCGTAGTGTTCCCATATCTTTTCTAAAGAGGTCTCTTTCATTAATCCTCCGTCAATTCAATCTTTTTGATTCGCGTGGTGCGGGCGCGCTCGGCATCTACTATGGCCTGCAGCAGCCGCACACTTTCAGAAAGCGAATCGTTAACTACCACGTAATCAAACTCTTCAGCCTTCTCTATCTCTGCGCTCGCCTGGGCGAGGCGCGAGGCTATCGTTTCTTCATCGTCCCGTCCCCGCGAGGTAAGCCTGCGCCGTAATTCTTCCATGCCGGGCGGCAGGAGGAAAACGGTAACGCTTTCAGGATAGCGGCGCTTGAGATTAAGCGCCCCCTTAATATCCATATCCAGAGCCACGTCAAAACCCTGAGCAAGCATCGCCTCAAGGGGCGCGCGGGGAGTGCCGTAGCGAAAACCGTATACCTGCTCCCACTCGAGCAGACCGTCATCTTCTATGAGACCGTCAAACTCGGCATCGCTCATAAAATGATAAGCCTTGCCGTCCGTTTCAGCGACAAGCCTGGGACGGGTGGTGGCCGAAACAGAGTACCGCATATCGTCATTGTGCCTGACCATCGCCCGGCACAACGTTGTCTTCCCCGCACCGGAGGGAGCTGACAGTATAAACAAAAACGGCCTGCTATTCAACATTCTGAACTTGCTCACGAATCTTTTCTATCTCCTCCTTCATGGAGATAACAAAGTGGATTATATCGGTATCGTTGGCTTTGGAGCCGATGGTGTTGGTTTCCTTCATCATCTCCTGGGTGGTGAAATTGAGCCTGCGGCCGTTTGATTTGCCGGCACGCACGGTTTCCCTGAACAGCTTAAGGTGGTTATCCAGCCTTACACACTCCTCGTGGATATCGAAACGCTCCGAGAAATAGAGCACTTCCTGCAGCAGGCGGTTGGGGTCCGGCTCAAGTTCCATCTCCTCGACAAGCTCAATCAGCTTGGCACGCTTTTGCTTTATGCGTGCAGGAACTCTGCGTTTGATTGCCGAAAGATTCTTGCCTATGATGCTGAGCCTTTCCCGCAGGTCGCGCTCCAGATTCCGTCCTTCGGCACGACGCATCTTCAGTAAATCGTTGACCGCCCTGACCATCAGTTTTTTCGTGCACTCCCAGAGTTTTGCTTCCTTGATTTCCCGGGGTTCCTCTTTGATAAGACCGGGGATTCTCAAAAGCACTTCCGGACTCAGTTCGTCGGATATAGAAGCGTGCTTGCGAAGCTGACCCAGAAGAGAGCAGAAATCGTCGAGCACCTTGGGGTTCAGCACCAGCCGCTTGGCGTTGGATTGTTCAAGATGAATAATCACGCTTACCGAACCGCGGTTCACGTGCTGTTTTACCAACTGACGAATCCGCTCCTCGTATCCGGCAAGTTGATCGCACAACCTTACGCTAACGTCAAGATAGCGGTGATTGACCGAGCGTACCTCCACAGTCAACCGCAGGCCTTCAGGTTTAATAAGTGTTACTGCCCTTCCTTGTCCCGTCATACTATTTATCATTAAGCTCCTTAGAATACAAACGTCACCGGCCCGTCGTTTACCAACTCAACCTCCATGTGCGCGCCGAATTCACCTTCTGCGACTTCGATTCCGGTAGCGCTCATGGTAGCGGCAAAAAGCGATACAAGCTCTGCTGCATCGCCCGGAGGCATGGCCCGGTCAAAAGAAGGACGCAGGCCCTTTGCCAGGTTTCCGGCCAGCGTGAACTGCGAAACCACCAGCACGCCGCCGCCGATATCGGCAAGGGAAAGATTCATCTTCCCGGCGTCGTCAGCAAAGAAACGATAACGGGGCAGCCGTTCGGCAAACCGGACGAGCGCTTCTTGCGTATCTCCCTTTTCCAGCCCGAGCAGCACCAGCAGCCCTTTTGAGATCGAGGATACTTGCTTGCCATCTACCCGCACAACGGCCTGGGTAACTCGCTGTACCACGGCCTTCAATCCAGGTTCTCCTTGATCGAGCGAAATGATCTTCTCATGCGATTCCCCTGATAGCGCTGTCTGCTCCTCAACGGACTGATCTCAAGCCTCACTCCATCGTCATCCGGACACGCCGCGCAGGTCACTTTCTTAACCTTTCTCCCAGAAAAACTCACCGCCGGTCTGGGAAACGAGGATAAGGGGAAAGATGGAGGCGAACGCCGAGGTGCAGATACCTTCCGGCGTCAAATCGCCAACCACGTATTCGTCGCCGACCTTATGAAAACCCTGATTGCAATGCCCGGCAACTACCTTGCACTTTACTTTTTTCATGACATCCTCCTAAACGTTATCGAAGGTTAAACATCATACGATGCTAGACGTCAAACACCACCCGGGCCCGCC
Source organism: Candidatus Stahliibacteriota bacterium (assembly GCA_030592225.1). Classification (GTDB taxonomy): domain Bacteria; phylum Hydrothermota; class Tepidihabitantia; order B3-TA06; family B3-TA06; genus B3-TA06. Next base: position 6,017 of record JAUVJT010000090.1, read on the forward strand.
ACATATCTCCTTCTTTGCCGTAGGAGAAATCCTGGTAGGTCACGGTCTTAACCTCATGCAGCAGCCTGTGGCGAGAATCATCCAGCATCTGACCCTCGAGTAAGGCTTCGGCTACGTACTCCTTCCCTTCTGCAACCAGCCTGAGTTCTTTCACCCGTTTAACCAAAAATCCACGCGTAAGATTCTCGTATAACAACTCACGCAACCAGTCAAGGAAACGTTCCGCCGCACTGTCTGAGTTTACTCGAATCTTGCGCTCCCGGCTGCAGCACACACTTTCCGGTTCAACTATCTGCGCCAGCAGCGCGGCTGCGGCGTTTATGAATAATTCCTCCTCGCTACGTCCGCGGATAAGCAGTTGGAGATCGCTCGTATGCTCAAGCTCCTCCCATAACTTCTCGTTCACACCTTAAGGGGTGTAGGGAAAAGCACTCGGCGGCTGTCCATATCTATTAAGGCATAGCGTCCACGATACATGGAACCTGGGTTCACCACAATGGTTGACCCCAGGGTATCCTGTCCCGGCGTACTGTGGGCATGAGCACAAAAACAGAACGCGGGTTGGAGCTTGTCTATCACGTCATTAATGGCCTTTGTCCCTGCGTGATTGTCGGCCCCGGTATCGAGGTCTACACTTGAGATGGGAGGAGTGTGAACCAGCAGAATGGTTTTAGACGGGTCGGAATCAAATCCTGATGCGAAGCGCTTTTTGAAGGTACGCTCCTTTGAGCAATAGAACTTCTCATCGGCATCAACCGGCCCCAGGGCCCCGCCCCGACCGACAAACGTGTAATCTCCCGTCTTGAAAGGGGAGCTTTCCACGTTATAGACATCGGAGAATCCCTTGAGCGTCTCCATCAAAAGGGAAGTGGGGGAATCCAGGTGTCCGGGAACAAAAACAACGGGAACTCCGAATCCTGACAGGTTGACGAAAAACTCCCGGTAGGCTATTTCATCTACGACTCCGTCTTCGTCGTCAGCGGTTTTGGACTTTCGCGGGGCCTTGCCGGTGGAAAGAACCTGCTGCCACTGCGCTTCACGTTCTTCCGATTCCAGAATACCACCTGCGAAAACAATCAAGTCCAGACGCTGATCTTCCAGTGCTTCTTCAAGAAGAGGCCATATGCGATCCTCTCCGTGGTAATCCGCAAACAAAGCGATTTTCATACTGCACAGCTTATTCGGGAATCGGGAATTGTCAAGGTGATTAATCCTCCAACCGAACAGGAATTGTTCGGTTAGGGTTGCCTTGACTGGAAGAACTGGGTGAATAGGATTGGACATGGAAATCTCAAAACTCTTCTCTCACACCGGGAACGTGACATACTTCAATCACGCTTCCTCCTCACCCCTGGCCGCGCCGGTCCGGGAACGAATGAAAAAGTTGGTGGATAAACTGGAAGCAGGCGACCTTTCATGGAATTTCTGGAGCGGGCAACTGGAAACTTTCTGCAGCGAGTCGGCCAAACTGCTGGGAACAAAACCACAGGAGATATGTTGCATCCCCAATACCTCCACCGGTTTGCTTATCCCCCTCTACTCAATCCCCTGGCAGGATACAGATAACGTGGTACTTGTTGAGAACGGCTTCCCTGCCAACGTCGTGCCCTGGGAGCGGAACCTGCCGCACGTACAGAAACGCAGGGTGGAAATCGAGGGCGACGCGCCGCTTGAGGATAGGATTATGGAAGCGGTGGACGAACACACCAGAACGGTAGCGATTGACTGGGTGGATTTCTTTACCGGCTACAGGATAGACCTCAAGATGCTTGGGGATTTTTGCAAAGAGCGAGACATTTTTCTGGTGGTGGACGGAATACAGGGTGCAGGCGCGATTGAACTCGATCTTTCAAGCCTGCACGTGGACTTCTTTGCCGCGCAGTCCGCCAAGTGGATGCTTGGGCCGGTGGGCGCAGGTATTCTCTACGTGAATGAGGAGACCATGACGAGACTCAAACCCGCATTCGAAGGCGGGATGAGCCTTGATTGGCGGGATTTTAATATCTTCGATCCCCTGCCGCCGATCAAGGAAGGTGCGGGACGATTCGAGCCGGGCTCCCAGCCTGGCATCACCCTGGTGGGGTTTGTGGGAAATCTCAAGATACTGAACTCGGTGGGCATTGATGAGATTCAACGCAGGATATTCGAGCTGCGCGGGATTCTGCTGGATGGATTAGCCAGGCTCGATGCCGAAATAATCTCACCCGCCGATAAAAAGCACGCATCCGGCATACTGACATTCCGCTTCCCGGACAGGGATTCCAAAGCGCTATACGATCACCTGACCAACGCCAAGATCGTGGTTTCCCTGCGCAAGAACGCGATAAGGCTTTCCCCGCATTTCTACAATACCGCTAACGAGGCAACCCGCGTCCTGGATGTCATAAGGAGCTTTAACAACTCTTGAATTTGCATTTTGCA
>JAUVJT010000050.1 GCA_030592225.1 Candidatus Stahliibacteriota bacterium
GCTGCTGCATGGCTTAATTTTCTTCCTCTCGTTGGATTTAACGGGACGCAGAGTAAGTACTGAAGCAGGTGAAAACCTGGATGTAGCCTATGATCCTACTTTGCCTCCCAAGGCCCAGCAGCTTGTTAAACAGGAACAGCAGTTCATGCCTTCTGGAACTACTGATGAAAGTGCTCCCATCGACCTTTCTAAGAATAAGGTTTCCTTCCAGTCCCAGATAGATGTCGATGAGTTCTCACTGGACCAGGGACAGGCCAGCTTGACCGGAGACGTTATTCGCATCAATCCGAATGCAAGGCTTTCGACCGAGGATATATTGGCCTCGGCCCCGATCGATATCTCACGCAGCCTCGGCGGTACCGGTGCGCAGAATCCTTTCGATCAGATTGCTTCGGGTGCGGGTAGTTCTATCGAGTTGGACAGCAGGGCCACCCAGATTGGCTCTCAGGTAGAAAAGCCCAAGTTTGATCAGGGCGATGCTGGTTCAGGTAAGGATGCTGCCGATGCCGCAGGTAGCGGCGCCAAGACGTCTGGATTCTCGCTTATCGGAGACCTGTCGCGTGGAGACATTGTAAGTAGTGCCATGCCGCCTTATCCACCATGGGCTCGACAAAAGGGTTTGACCAACGTTACCGTTAGTATTCGGTTCTCAGTTGATGCTGCGGGGAACGTGCTTTCCACCATGATTGTGGCCAAAAGTACAGGTTACCCCAATTGGGACTCCACGGTTAAATCGGCGCTGGCTCGTTGGAAATTCAAACCGGGCCAGGGCAAACGAAACGGTACAATTACTTTCAGGTTCATCTTGAATTAGGAGGAGTTAGATTGATGAAGAAGAGTCTACTACTTAGTGCCATCCTTACTCTGGTAGTATTACTGCCGGCGGTAGTTTTTGCGCAGAATTTTGATGAGCAGATTATTACAGGTAAGGCAATCATAGAAAACAAACCCAAGGCGTTTTACTATGGAATAGATCCCTACCAACCTGTAGGAATCCTGCTAGGCTCAAACAGGTTTATCCTCGATGATAATCTGCTTACCCAGGTTGAGAAAGCTGTTGGTCAGAGCACCTTTATGGCGGATCCTTACCTTTTGCGGATTCCCGTGCAGGTACCTAATGTCTATGATCTCGACCATGAGACCTTGAGTTTGGAAACGGCGCCTTACCAGGAACGTGGAGTCAGCGAATGGGAAGTGCAGATGCTGGATGCACGCGGCATGACTTTCCGCACTCTTTTAGGTAAAGGTACCCTGCCCGCTGCCATAACCTGGGACGGGCGCGGCGACGAGCCCAGCATGGTCATGGCCGTAGGTGATGTTTATTCTTACATCATTATCCTGACTATGAGGGATGGATCACGTATGCGTAAGATCGGTAGACCAATTGATCTGAATGGACTCGTCTATGACAACGTGGTTGCGCTAAAGGAATCAGAGGTAGCTACCTACGATGTGACTATCCCGGAGAGAATAGCACGCTATTACCAATACGTTCTCAATCGCTTCAAGGAGAAAGGCTACTCTCGGATTAAGATAGTGGCTTCAGATTCCTACATAGCCGAGGCCGCAAAGCGTTATCTTGATGACCGTCTCTACCATACTGAGATTACGGTTCAGGAAAACCCGGAATATGCACGTATGGAGTTTATCTTCGATTAAAGGATAAAGAGAGGACTTTAGATAAAAAGCCGAAGGCCCGTGTGCTTGACACGGGCCTTTTTACTAATATAATTTGCTTCTTATCGCATAAGAAGTATTTGCTTGAAGGCAGGAATGCAGTTTGTATAGCAAGCTGCCAAAACCTTGCCTGGTAAGATCAGGAGCCGTAGTTCAGCTTGGATAGAACGCTAGCCTGTCACGCTAGAGGTCGCGAGTTCGAATCTCGTCGGCTCCGTTCCTTTAACACAGGCCGGAGATTTAACAAAATCTCCGGCCTGTGATCTTTCGAGCGCTACGATTCCCCGACCGGTTTCTTGCCCGTAACACCAGTAACCCGTATCCCTCCGGGGTATTCTCACAATAAGCCGGAGCATACGCTCCGGTCACAAGGAGATAACACCCGTAACACTCCCGTAACATCTGCCAACCCTTACCCCTTCGGGGTATTTTCACCATATCCAGGAACATGCGTTTCTGGTCTTTAAAGACATAATACCTCCGTACCAGAAACACACCAACGGTCTCAGTACTTCGAGACCAACCGTTCGCCATCAGCTAGTCCGAACAAATTTGAAATTTAGAATTTGCGATTTGAAATTTGAATTGCGTAACACCAGTACCCGCAACCCGTAACGTTTATTTGTTTTCGGTTGGGGAGTTCTTATTCCTTTTTTCCAGCCACTTGGAGATAAGCCATAGAGCAGGCAGGATGATTAATGCGGCCAGGAGTCCCCACCATCCCAGCATGGTGAGTGATGTGACTATTACGTCAGCGGTCAGCACTCCCAGGCAAATCGTGAAGAAAGAACGCCATGGATGCATCCGTAAAACCGTTGCAATCAGTGTACCTGTCCACGCTCCGGTGATGGGCAGAGGGATTGCCACAAACAGAAAAAGTCCCAGGTACTCGTAGCGTTCGATGAGTCCCCTTTTTCTCTTCGCATGAGTAAGGAGCCAGTCGAAGAAGCGACGGAATAACTTGATGCGGCCCAGGAGCTTCATCACGACATCCAGTAGAAAAAGAATGGGGATGACAGGCAGAATGTTCCCCACAAGTGCGATGAGTGAAGTCTGCAGCCATGGCAGGTTAAAAACATGTACCCCCACGGGTATGGCTCCTCGTAACTCAGATATGGGCAGCATTGAAAGGATTAATACCACCAGCCATTCCCCAAGTCCCTCTCCCTTCAGTAATTCCCCGATGCTTTCTGAAATTCCCCCGCCGCATGCGAATACGGTAAATATCGCCAGCCCTGTCAGGGCAAGCCTGCTTTTCTTCTGTGCCATATCTCCACGAGTAATAATATCCCCACGAGAATCACTAAGTATGGGGTTTGGAGGGGTTTGAAGTTAAATGTCTTCCTGCGGGGCAGGGATTGGATAACGTCCTTCAGTTCTTCTCGGGCCAGAAGTTTGCCCGAGTTCTGCTTTGCCAGATGGGCAAGTAACTGGTGATTGGCTCCACGGGATGGTTGTTCAGGTAAAGCTTCGGTTACTCCCACCTCTCCTTTCGGGGCAAATCCCTGATCGTTCCATCCCAAGTAGAGGCGATAATTGCCTGCAGGTGGAGTTCCGGAAAGCCGCAGCGAATGAGCGCTCAGAGGCATAACGCAGAGAGCATGAGAATCAGGTATTAGCCAGGCCTGAATCTCATGCCCGGTTATTTCCACTTCGGAGGCGAGCTCTATCCTTAGAGAGGCGTCTGTCGCTTCTTCAACTTCAAACCTGAATGGAAATCCAGCGCCTTCAGCCAGAAAGACCAGTGTGGTCCGGATGAAATTCCTGAAACCTTCCCTGTCCATGCGGATGGCCTCGAGGAGACCGGGTAACTGTATCTGTACGGTACGTACAGGCGTGTTGGTTTTGGCCATGAATACGGCTCCGTTTTCACCCAGGAGCGTCTGCGCCCCGGGTTTCGTTACGTACATCATTGACGAGGAATGCTCGCCGTAGGCTGTTTGGGGCTGCCAATTTGCCATGAGCAGTTGGGCGAGGGGTGAACGTTGCCAGGGAGGAGCAGGGTCGAGTTTGCGCTGGGTTATTTTCATGGGGAATAAATTGCTCAGTCCGGGTGATGATTGTTCGGTTGAGGCGATAAAGAGTATGGGAATACCCTTCTCAGCGTTGCTTTTTATGAGCCGCTGGGTCAGAACAGAAAGATCTGCTCGTAGTGGTCCAACGACCAGCACGTCAGGTCTCCCGGAAGTTTCCCCCATGATAATGCCCGGTGCAATTTCTACGCAGGTAGAAAGTTTTATTCCAGGCAGCGAACGCAATGCCTGGAGTATCGATTCCGTTTCCAGGGTGATTGCCCCGGCGACGAAAAGAATTTTCAGTGTTTTTGATTTGCGGGCAGGGTGGAAGAAAAAAGAGTTGTTGTCGAGTCTGTCTTCGGCAGGCAAGCTGTTAAGTTCGAGACGAAAGCTGGTCTCAGAAAGCGCGTTGGGGATGGGGAGGGTAAGTTCAGTCAAACCGTCGCCCGCAATCCTCACTTCGTGTTTTGCAATCTTGTCATTGTCTTTATAGAAGCTTAACTGAGTCAAGGCCTCGGAGTTAAGATTTGATCTCAAGCGAATTCGAATTCGGGCTGAATCCAGCATATCCACTTCTTCTATACCAATGTCCGGCAGATTCTCCTCACCTATGGCGATAACCTGGATGGGTACGGCCAGCTGCCTGCCTTCGGGGTTTTCAGGGCCGTTGTGTCGTCCATCGCTTACCAGCAGGATGAGGTCCGCGTCTGCAGGATCAAGCAAGTCGAGGGCGGAGCGGATGTCGGTGTGAGCGCCGTTGAATTTGATTGTGGCCGGGTTGTTGACAGGCACGAGCGAATCGGCAAATCGGTAGGCATCCAGGATTATATCCCCTTGCAGGGCTTTTAATTCCTCCACGAGTTTCAGGTATTGTAATTGTTTCTTTTGATCTGACATGCTAAAGGAGGCGTCTACCAGTAGAATTATTCGCGGCAGAGCCCCGGGTTTGGGCAGATTGATGACAGGTATGAAAAGAATTGCCAGGCCGCCCAGTACCAGGATACGAAGAATCCAGTTAAGGGGTTTCACGGGATAAGTTGATTCAATCTCGCTGGAGAGGCTGCCGGACTGGTTGAGAGAATGATGCTGTCGGGAAGAGGATCGGCGGAAATGCTTGCTTCTTGTTCGTATATGCCGTTGCCGTCGCCGTCAAACCATGCCTGTATCCTTGTTCCTTTTCGCTGCTGTACGGACGTAATAAAAGCTCCTGCTGAATCGGCGATGGTGAGAGCGAATACGTCATCAGATGTTTTGAATAATATGATTGCCGAGGCGGCCGGTTTGCCCTGCATGGTTATTACCTTACCCCCTAGATCGTGAAGGACGAGGCCGGTATCCGAATGAACGTATGCTGCCCTGCCATATGTTGTGCCATTGCCTGCGAAGTCGAAAACACCTCCCAAGAGCGCAAAGTAGAATGGCTGGCCTTGCAGGGTGGTGTCGGATACGCGCATCTTGTAACGGGTCAGGTCGCGGTTCCATGAGGCCTGCAGCTTTTCGTCCGAGAGACCTGGAGCGGTAATTATCTGCATCCCGCGGCCGGTATCAACCGGTTCACTGAACTGAAAACTTATTGTGTATGGAAAGGACGTTTTGGGTTCTGGAGGAGATATAAGTATGCTTGCAGGGGTGGTATCGCGTCGAGTTGAGGCGCTGAAGCTCAAATGGATTGAAGCCGCGTTTCCTTCAGGGTCCACAACAAGACCTGATATTCGATAGGTCGCATCAATTAAGGGAGAGGTCAAAAGGATTACGGAGCGTCCCCGGGAGTCGTTTGGGTCAGTTGCCGCGAATCGTATCTCGGCAGTATCGCTGCGTGAGGAAATAAGAAAGGTGTTGGCAAGCACGTCGAGGGAATCGATCTTCTCATCGAAATTCAGGACGACTTGGGTCTGGTTTATTGAAGTTACTGAAAGAAGATGTGGTGGGAATTTATCTGTGTTGGGTATGGTCCCCTGACGTGCACATCCTGCAAGAAGCACGAGTATCAATAAGAAGGGTTTTCTTTTTCGCATGGGGTGATGATACCTGTAGGAGGCAAGGTGTCAAGGGGGGCGAGTCGTCAAATCAGTCCATTATATCTCGCAGATGCAGGTTCGGTTAAGGGTTGACAGCCGCAATTCTCTTTCTATACTTAGATTATCTATCTTCAAGGTCGGGAAACCTTGAAGATTAAGAGACCTTTAAGGAGGTTGAGAAGTTATGCTAAAAAGAATAACAATCGGGCTCATGTTGTTGAGTGGACTTTGTATCGGGGCTGGAAGACGTCCCGGTGCAGTGTTCCTGTATATATGGCCCGGTTCCCGTCCCACAGCCCTTGGGGGTGCATTTTCGGCCATAGCGGATGACGCTTCAGCCGCTTACTATAATCCGGCAGGATTGGGGTTCCAGCGCAACATTGTTGTTTCGGGAACCCACGTTAACTGGCTGCCGGAGTTGGCCGATGATATGTATTACGAGTACCTTGCCGTATCCGCGCCTTTTGATAAGGTTGGGACTTTCGCCTTTAACGGTATATATCTTACTACGGGCGAAACCGTTGTCCAGGATGCAAGCGGAGCAGTGATAGGTACGTATACGACTTTTGATCTTTCAATGGGGCTGGCTTATGGGCGTGAATTGACCCCCGCAATTTCGGTAGGCGGTGGATTAAAGATGATATACTCGTTCCTGGCCCCGGAGTGGGTACTGGAACGTCTGGGGCTGGGTCCAGGAGGCAGCGCCCTTACGTGGGCGGTTGATGCGGGTGTGCTGTATCGACCATTCGATAAATTGAACTTCGGGGTAGTTTTGCAAAACCTTGGTCCGCCTATATACTTTTCCTCCGATTCGGATCCCGATCCTCTGCCGTTGTTGCTGCGTACGGGAATAAGCTACAAGCCGCTGTCCGTGCTTTCCCAGGATACAACGCAGGAGCAATTCGAGATAGTTGGCGTAAGATTGACCGGGGATATCACCAAGACACTGGTGGGGATGTTCTCCATAGATCCGCCCGAGGTGGACTCCATGACGTTTGGTCAGGAGTTGGCTTACGAGGTAGAAGAAAGCTGGCGCAGCCTGGGTATGGAGGTTTCAGTCTACCGTGAGATACTAACCCTGCGAGTGGGTTACTTCTTCGACAAGACAGGCGCACGCGGAGGTTTCTTTGTTGAGGATGCGGGCGGCAGCACCGACCACATCGGTTTGTTTCCCTTCCTCTTCGGTTCCGATGAGGGTAAATTGAAGAAGGTGGGGATTACTTATGGTGCGGGAGTAAAGTACGCTGGTTTCCAGCTTGATTTTGGAATAGACGAGTTGATCTACGACTTCCCCACCGTTAATCGTAAATTCTCGCTGACCTATACCTTCTAGTGACTTGAAAAGCCTTGCTCTCGTTGGGTTACAATGGGGTGACGAGGGTAAAGGTAAGCTGGTAGATTGGATTTCGGCCCGCTTTGATTTAGCTATTCGCTATCAGGGCGGGCCGAATGCCGGTCATACCGTGTGGGTGAACGGTGCCAAATGGGTGTTTCACCAGATGCCTGCCGGTGTCCTCAATCCCAATATCCATGTCGCCATCGCAGCAGGATGCGTGCTTCATCCCCAGACTCTTTTTGAAGAATGGGAGAAGCTTGATGCCGCAGGAGTTGACTATCAATCACGCACCACAATAGACCCCCGCACGCACATCATACTTCCCCACCATCGTCTCCTGGACAAACTACGCGACGAGGCACGCGGCAAGCATAAAATCGGAACCACCGCGCGCGGTATCGGTCCATGCTATCAGGATAAATACTCCCGCTGCGGCATCAGGGTGGGCGACCTTTTTTCCTCCAGTCTCCCCGGCAAGCTTGACATAATCATCAATTACCACAACGCAATCATCGAGAAGATTTACGGTAAGCAAGGCATCGGCAAAAGTCGGATACTCAACGATCTTCAAGCGACCGCAGAGCGTATCCGGCCACTGGTAGGCGACGTGTCAGTTCTGGTTAACACCTATCTTGAGCAGGGCCGGAAGGTTCTTTTTGAAGGGGCGCAAGGCGTGCTTCTCGATGTAGATCACGGCTCCTATCCCTACGTAACCTCGTCCAATCCCGGCACCACCTCAATCCCCACGGGTGTCGGCATTTCCCCAAAGGTTGTGGATAAGGTTATTGGCCTCACCAAGGCCTACGCTACCCGGGTAGGGGCAGGGCCGTTTCCCACCGAGGACGAGGGTGAGATGGGGTGCAAGCTGCAGGAGTTGGGCAACGAGTTCGGGGCGGCGACGGGACGCAGGCGTCGCTGCGGCTGGCTCGATCTTCCACTCCTGCGCTACGTCATAGCGCTCAACGGGGTGGACGGTTTGGCCATAACCAAGCTGGACGTGCTCGATTCTTTCGATCGCCTCAAGGTGTGCACCGGCTACAAACAGCTCGACGGCTCCATCCGTACCGAAATAACCCCGCACGATGAGAGTCCGGGAGAACCTGTCTATGAGGAAATCGAAGGCTGGCAGGCTTCAACCGCTGATGCGAGAACTTTCGAAGAACTCCCCGAACGGGCACAAGCGTATCTGGAATGGATATCCAAACAGGTGGGTATACCTCTGTGGGCGGTGTCGGTAGGCCAGGAGCGCACTGCAACCATCACCATGCCTGATTTTCCGTTCTAGGGGGCTGTCTGAAAATACCGAATAATCCGCAGATGAGAACTCCTTGCAGTCGTTCACCTTACGGTACACAGATTGACTTCGTCGTAAAGCGTTCACCGATTAAGGGAACGGCTCGCCTACCACAAGATACGCATATTTGTAGCTTACCTTTGGCGGTTGAATTCCGCTTTGTGCCCTTTGTGTTCTTTGTGGTTATTCTCGGACAAGCTTCTAGGGGATGAGCATGCGAGAACCCGCGTTATAATCAAATCATGTCAGAGAAACCAAGGCTGCTGCTTCACATCTGTTGCGCCCCGGATGCCACGTCGGTGTTTGAGCGGCTGAAGGGCAGATTCCAGGTCACCGGCTTCTTCTATAATCCCCAGATTGAGCCGAAAGAGGAGTACGATAAGAGGCTATCGGAGGCCTTCAAGGTAGCCGAGGTCATGGGGTTTGACCTTATGAGGGGGGAGTACGATCTCGACAGGTGGATGCAAGCGGTGCGGGGTCTGGAAACCGAGCCTGAAAAAGGAAAACGCTGTGAAGTATGTTACGGGTTTCGTCTTGAGAAGACGGCGCGCGTGGCGTCCGAAAAAGGCTTCGATTACTTCACCTCGACCCTTTCGGTCAGTCCGCACAAATCATTCGATTGGCTGCGCCAGATGGGTTTGCAGCTATCCGCTAAATACGGTGTAGGGTTCCTGGCTGAGGATTTCAAAAAGCACGACGGATTCAAACGCAGCCTGGAGTGGTCAGAAAAACTCAACCTGTACCGCCAGGATTACTGCGGCTGCAGCCCTTCCCTTACCCATCGTCAAGATATCATTGCAGAGCAAGAAGAATCATTTCAGGAGTTTTCCAAAGAGCTGCGAGGGTGTCGGAAGTGTGAAGAATTCCTCGACCCAGCCGTTGTTTTTGAGGGAGGAGCGAATCGGCCTGTTATGATTGTCGGACAGGCCCCGGGCAGGCACGAGCTTGCATCCTTGCGGCCTTTTTCAGGCCCGGCAGGTCGTAAGTTGTGGTTCTGGTTTGCAGACCTTGGCTATGAGGAGTCCTACATCCGCGCAAACGCATACATCACCGCGATTGCCAAGTGCTACCCCGGGCTTGGGCCCAACGGCTCCGATGACGCCGTTCCGTCCTCTCAACAACGCCGCAATTGCATGCCCTGGCTGGAGGCCGAATTTGAATACGCCCGGCCCAAACTCCTTATTCTCATCGGTTCAATTGCTGCCAAGACCATTTTGGGAAAAGAGGCGAGTATGAAACTGGTGGGTGAACTGATTACAAAGCGTATCTGGAATCGTAAGGTGACCGTAATCGTCCTTCCCCATCCATCAGGACTCAATCGCTGGCCTCAGATGAAGCGGAATAAGCCGAAGTTCGAGAAGGGGCTTGGGTTATTGAAGGTAGGATTGGACAGTCTTCTATGAATTGATTTGCGTAGGGGCGAGGCATGCCTCGCCCCTACCTGACAGGTCAGAATCAATAAACAACCACCTTCCTGGTAGTTTTCCACTTACCCGCCTCCATGCGCACCAGGTACACTCCCTGGGCAATCTTATGGCCTTTAGCGTCACAACTGTCCCAGGTCAGGGTGTGGGTGCCTAGTGGGTAGGTTCTGTCTGCAAGAGTCCGCACCTTACTGCCGTTGATGTCGTATACCGCTATCTCCGTTTTTGCACGATACGGCACCGAAAACTCAATAGTTTGCATGTCATTAACCTTAAGCTCGAAGCCCGAAGGTGGCGGGGTCTCTGTAACAACCCCAGCGCTTGTCCAGACGTCTTTTATCAGGGTGTCGTTGGCAGGGCATTGGTCCACGTTCAGCGATACGATGAGTTCTGCTATGTAGTGCTCCTCAGGGTTTCCGGGTGTCCATAACGGCCATTTCGAAGGGTCTAGAGTGTCCACACCGAAATCCATTTCGTCAAATAATGTCATAACATTGTGGTACACACTGGTTCCTTCGTCATCGTAGATGTTAAGGGTTACGTCGAAAGACTCCGCATAATTTCCGTAATTACCAATGACTGTTATTGGATCTACTTCTGTATTCGGCTCGACTAATGCTGCAGGGGCAATTATTTCTACTGCGGCCACGTTGTGGTCAAAGGCTTTTTTGTACCCCATGCGAATCACACGCCCGTCTACCAGTTCACCCTGGTAATAGATGCCGTGCGTGCCGTCATGATCCTCTATGCCCACCGCAGGGGGGTCGTGCAGGTTGTCCGCATCCCACCCGTGGCTGGTGGAGTTGTACAGAAAGTGGATAAAGTGTTCGCTGAACACCACGTTGTCATCATCGACTACTAGTAGCTCCTGGCCGCCCATCTGTAGAACCACCTCGAAGTCGAACCAGTTACCAGAGGTACGACCCTCCATCTGATACCACTGTACGGTCAGGGTGCGGTCCGCACTGTTCCAGAGACAGTAAAAGCGGTTTACGTCGGTGGGGGGTGGATCACGGGTACAATCATGGTCCTGCCACAGAGGGGCAATCAGCTCGTTGGGATTTGCAGTAACCGGGAATGGGGGATCATCGATAGGTGGATCGGGGAATCCTTCTAGTGAAGCATTGTCGAAACTGATCCAGCCGTCCTGATCCAAGTACAGATAGTCGCCGGGCACGTACCAGGTGCCGTAGTACCAGAACGAGTCAGGCATGGTGTATGCGTATGCCTCGTCGCTGTATGTGCAAAATTTTTCCGCATCAGGATCTTGCCATATCGAATCATATTCCGGCAATGAGGGCAGCTCCGGTTCGGCAAACGGCGGGTCAGACTGATCGTCATACATGTAGTAGTAGCCGGTTTCCTCGGTTGGTTCGGCAACCCAGGCATGGGCCGGGGCGGCTAAAACCATTATTGAAACCAGCGATATAAGGATAATACTTGAAGTTCGCATCTCTCCTCCTTTTTAGTAGATGTTTCCTTCTTGATTTCAGTATAGGCAGTATTGAATTGTTGTCAAGAGAGCGAGAATTACTTGTCTCCGGGTTTGGTTCCTTTTGGTCGGGACTTACGCTTTCGCTCTTTGATATTTTTCAACCGTTCTTGCAGTTTGGCCTCGAATCCCCTGTCCGTAGGTACGTAATATACATGATCCTCTAGCTTCTTGGGGCGGTAGTTCTGGCCCTCAACTGCGTCCTGATAAGAATGGGGATACTGGTATTCTTTACCGTAGCCCAGGTTCTTCATCAATTTCGTCGGTGCGTTCCGTAGATGTATGGGCACCGGCTCGGCC
>JAUVJT010000237.1 GCA_030592225.1 Candidatus Stahliibacteriota bacterium
ACCCGCTCTAATTTGAACCGGGTGGTCGCCTCACGCGAGGAGATGGGCGTTACCGTCATCCGGAGTCTATTCAGTGTCGAACGACCGATGGGGGCCGCTATTTCGCCTTCGGTTAGCTCAAAACGACCCCAGGCAAGAGCGACGTACTCCTTGTGCATGGTGCGCGCCGAGGTCTGCCGGGTCAAATTCACCAGCGCTTCGTAACTTTTAGCCAACAGGATAAGCCCGGTTGTGTCTTTGTCAAGCCTGTGCACCACTCCGGGTCGAACCTCGCCCTTCTCTCCCCGGGGTAAGTTTTTGCAGTGCCCAAGCAACGCGTTCACCAAAGTGCCCCTCAGATGCCCGCGGGCCGGATGCACCACCATGTTGGGGGGCTTGTTTACGAGAATAATCTCTTCATCTTCGTAGACGATATCCAGTTCTATCTCCTCGGGTTGCAGGGCAAATTCCCGATCGGGAACAATCAACGTGGCGTGCACCTCATTGCCTTCAGCCAGTTTTGCCGAAGGCTTGGTCCGCTTCCCGTTAACGGTGATTTTCCCGTCCTTGATGAGTTTTGCCACCATGGAACGGGAGATGCCTACCCCGGAGGTTATGAGATAGCGATCAAGCCGCTCGCCCGCCATCTTGCGGGAAACGATGCGGTGAAATTCCCGCTCAATGAGTCCTGGGTGTTCGTTTGTTGATGCCTGCACAACTGCGATTATGCACATTTCCGCAAGGTTTGCAAGCAGGATTGAAAGATGTAGGGGCGACGCATGCGTCGCCCTGATTATGGAGTGCAATGACCGTGTCATTGCGGCGATAAATTCACAGGGCGAGGCATGCCTCGCCCCTACTGGGAGCCTGCCGTTTCAGCCGCGCAGGACGTTTTTCATAAGGGCGATTATCTCAGCGGTTTTCTCTTTCCCAAGCGAGACGAGTTTGCTGAACTGCTCGTCGGATAAAGGCTCCCGTTCGGCAGTCATCTGCAGTTCGATAAGCTTTCCGTCACCAGTGGCCACGATGTTGGCGTCTACCTCGGCGGCGGAGTCTTCTTCATAACAAAGATCGGCATATGCCTCTCCATTGACAATTCCCACGCTTATTGCACCAATGAACTGACGGAGGGGAATCCGCTGGAGCAGACCCTGCTTTTGGAGATTCTGGCACGCCGAGTAAAGCGCGCAGAATCCGGCACATACCGAAAGGGTCCGGGTGCCGCCGTCGGCCTGCAGCACGTCGCAATCAACGATAAAGGTGTTCTCGCCCAATTTTTTTAAATCGAAACCCATGCGCAGGGAGCGTCCGATGAGCCGTGAAATCTCCTGGCTTCGGGCCGATGGCTTCCCCTTTCTGGATTCTCTTGGATTGCGTCCCGGGGTCGAGGCGGGAAGCATGGCGTACTCGGCGGTAATCCAGCCTTGTCCCTTGCCTTCGAGCCAGGGCGGAATTGAAGGCTCAAACGATGCCGCGGCAAGGACTCTTGTGTCCCCTGCCTGAGCCAGACACGAGCCGGCGGCAAACTTGAGATAGTCCAACTCGAATGAAAGCGGCCTCAATTCCTGCGGTTTGCGTCCGTTAGTCCTCATGACGGCATCACCGGAAATAACCACAAAGAACACAAAGGGCACAAAGCGAAAATCAAACGACCTAAGCAAGTTATGTATATGCGTAACTTAAACAAATCAATCATTTCTACAAATTCGTGTAAATCCGTGCAATCTGTGGTTTATTCGATATTCTCAAACACCCTCCTAGGCTTCCTGTTTCACGCTTACCCGGGTTACGTCTGAAATCTCAGAACCCAGGAAACGCTCGCCGACGATTCGGAAGTTAGGGGAAAGGTCGGTCAGGTAAAATCGGCACTTACCTTTATGCGATTCTCCCCTCAAGAGACCCATCTTTTCCAAGATATCGTGGGCCACGCGGGCAGTCTCGTCGCCTGAGTCAACGAGTTTCACTTTCGCGCCGAAGAACCTTGTCAGGGCAGGCTTTAGCAATGGATAGTGGGTGCAGCCCAGAAGCAGGGTGTCTATTTTATCATCTCTCAAGGAGGTAAGATACTCGGCGATAATCTGGTGTGTTGAGGGTTTGTCAAGCCAGCCTTCCTCGACCAGTGGAACGAACAGCGGGGTGGATTTGGCAATAACCCTTACCGAGGGGTCGGCGGCAAGGATTGCCCGCTCGTACTCGCCTGCGCTGATGGTGGCGTTGGTTCCGATTACCCCGATGTGTTTATTCCTGGTGGTTTGCACCGCAGTACGCGCCCCGGGTTCTATCACTCCGAGGACAGGCAGTTCGTAGTCTTTCTTCAAAAACGGAAGCGCCGCCGAGGTTGCCGAATGGCACGCCACGATGACCATCTTCACCTCTCTGTCGAGCAGGAACTCACTATCCTCGCGGGCGAACCGGCGGATGGTTTCAGCAGACTTGGTGCCGTAGGGGTAGCGCGCCTCGTCGCCCAGGTACACAATATCCTCGGCAGGCAAAATCTCTTTCAACGACCGCACCACGGTCAACCCGCCTATGCCTGAATCGAATACCCCGATGGGCTGGTCTGCAGATAAGGTTTTAGACATCCGTGACCCTTTTCTCGTAACCCTCACCTCTAACTCCTCTCCCAGAGGGAGAGGAGAACCATATTTTCCT
>JAUVJT010000153.1 GCA_030592225.1 Candidatus Stahliibacteriota bacterium
AGTGTCCAATCGGTAAAGTCCGTCGTAACCGCAAGTTCAAACGCGGCTTTCCCCTCATCCATAGATGGCGGCAGCCGTATTGGGTCAGCATCAACCGCTGCGAGAAATTCATCCAACGTACCGGGTCTCAGGGTAAACCCGCATGCCTTTCGGTGCCCCCCAAACGTGAGGAAAAACCTCTCAAATCGCGACAAATACTCCAGAAGATTCACCTGCTCAAGCCCCCTGCACTCCGCGTGCCATTGCTCTTTTCTCGGAACGATAACGATAACCGGTTTTCCGTACCGTTCACGCAGGGCATGAGCCGCGGTTCCAAGATAATCCTGCCCCACGTCTGTGGATATTGAAATCACCATCCCGCCCGTATGACGCATCGTGCGTTCAGCCGCATCAATCATCCGCTGCTTCCCGCGCTGCCACGCGGCTGCGCGTTCCTTAAGTTCTGCATACCTGGAATGCAGATATTTCTGATCGTCGGAAAGCAATAACCTTACCCCCTCTTCAGCATCAGCAGCGTAAAAGGCGGAAATACCGCGGCTGTAGAGATCAAAAACGGTCAAGCTCTCGGCCTGAAGTCCCATTTCTTCAAGCCAGACTTCAAGCGAAGGCCAGCCTCCGGATTGGAGAAACGAAAGCCCGTTCCTGACTATCAGCCGATTTTCATCAACCAGGGGACAACGATCCGAGATAGTACCCAGTGAGGCAAAAGCCCAGTAATGGGGACGCAACCTGACCAACTCCTCCGGTCCCATACCAACCATACGTTCATAAAGGGCGCATACCAGTTTAAGAACCACGCCTGAGCCGGAAAGTTCTCGCCACGGATATTTGTTGCCGGGCATCTTGGGATTTATGATGGTGGTGTCAGGAATATCGCCCGTTATCTCATGATGATCGGTTATTATCAAGTCCAGCCCTGACTGACGGGCAAGCGCAGCCTCAGCAATGTTGGTAATCCCGACGTCAACCGTAACGATCAACTCTATCCCCTGTTGGTGAAAATCACGCAGCTCGTCGGGTTTGAGGCCAAAGCCTTCAGCATCCCGTGAAGGAATACGCACTCCCACTTCGTTAAACCCCAAATCTTGCAGGGCAAGTTTCAGGAGCGCTGCCGAAGATATGCCGTCCAGATCAGCATCGCCCCACACCAGTATCTTGCGGCGTTTCTTTAACGCCCCTCTCAGCTTCGTCACAACCTCTTCCATCTGATCCATCAGGAAAGGATCATAATGATCCGTAAGTTCAGGAAAGAGAAATTTCTGCCGGGCCTGGGAATCCTTGAATCCCACGCTGATAAGATACCGTTGAAGTTCTGAGGAGACTTTCATGATGCAGCTGATGCAGGCCTCTCTGCAAAAGAAGCTCTATCGAATGCGGGAACGTCGAAAGCGCTCGGGCCAAAGGTCCCGAAACGCGCTCTGCCCGCCGCGGCAATCATCGCGGCGTTATCGGTGCACAGCTCCGGTAATGGAAGATACAGCTCGAATCCGACCTTCCTGCCTGCCGCTGAGAGTTTTTCGCGCAATCTGTTGTTGACCGCCACCCCGCCAACCACACCCACCTGACGGACGTCGAATTCCTTGACTGCACGAGAGACACGGTCAACGAGGTGATCGAAAGCCGCCTCCTGAAGACCGGCGGAGAGATCGGCAGCAGGGGTAGCGGGATTTGCCGTAAGATAGTTGCGAGCCGCCGTTTTAAGCCCGGAGTAGCTGAAATCCAACCCCTTTGGATTAGGACGGGGAAGCGCTGCCGGACTCTCAGCCCGTACGGCAAGACGCTCCACTGCCGCGCCGGCAGGATAACCCAATCCCATGAGTTTACCCACCTTATCGAGCGCTTCACCGCACGCATCATCGAGTGTCGCGCCAATCTCCGTATAATCAAAGCTGTCGCGCACCATGATAAGCTCGGTATGCCCGCCGGAAACGAGCAGTGCAAGAAATGCAGGCCGCAAAGAAGGATTAGACAGAAGCAAACTCCAGATGTGCCCTTCGAGATGGTTCACGGCGATAAAAGGCTTGCCCGATGCCTGGGCCAGGGCCTTGCCGAACGAAAGTCCGCAGAGAAGAGAACCTATGAGTCCGGGCCCTGCAGTCGCGGCCACCAGGTCAATATCGTCCAGCGAGATACCGGCTGTCCTGAGTGCAAGTTCCAGAAGAGGATAAAGCAGCTTGGTGTGCGCACGGGAAGCAAATTCAGGCACCACCCCGCCGAATTCGGCATGTATCAAATGAGAGGATACCAAATTAGCATAAACCCCATCATCCCCAAGAACTGCGACGCTGGTATCATCGCAGCTCGTGTCTATCCCCAGTGTTATCATCTGATGAGCAATCGAAATACTGCAGGCTCACTGTTTTCTACCTTGATACCCGGAAGTAGTGAAACGTCGGCAGGCACCTTGTAGTCGCCGGGAGTCATGGAAGAAACCGAAATCGATACCTGCACCTGATCCTTGCCGAAGCCGCGCAAAAGACTCGCCGGTCCTCGCAAGGTAAGCTTGGCTTCCTTGTTCAAAAGGTAAACCTGACCTTCCAGCGGCTTACCTTTAATGTCCACAGGCACACCAACGAGCACAATGGTGGTTTCAGGCTCCACTTTCACCTTAACCTGCACGTGGGTAGGTTCCGTTATCAATCCTGCCGTATCGGGAACCTGGATGGCAAGCGAGGTGGAAAAACTCTCCGATGCTCCGTCCACGTTCAAAGATTCTGAAAAAAGCTGGTTGAAAGCGGAAACCACTTCCTTGGTTCCGTAAAGATCAACCGTATTGTCGTAATCGACAGCCGATATCGCATACCCTTCGGCAGGGATGCCTTCCAGAGGAACTATAATCTTTATCTTGCGGCTGGCCCGGTGTTCTATCAACAACTCGATCTGGTAGGGAGAGAGCGAGCGCACTTCTATCTGCTCAGGCAAATTTACGTTCTCAGGCCCGATGCGCAAACGTTCCCTGCCTTCTTTCATGGATGAAAGCGGCAGTACGATGCCGAGATCGAATTCTCTTAATCTCACGAGATACCTGCCCTTTCCCCTTATTTCTACGTTTACCGAATCGACGTTTTGCTCAACCACCATGTATTCGGTGGGTAAAAGCGACATATCCAGACCAAGCTTCAGCTCACGCGTGTACTCTCTTTCCAGCCGTGCAAACAGCCACAGAAGAACGGCTGCGAACACCGCTATGAGCTTAAGCCACCAGTCCTTGAATATCCAATGGACCAATCGTGAAGATGCCATAGCGGATTATAGGAGGGCTGAAGCGGTAAGTCAAGAAGAATTTTTAGATTCATTGTGATTGTCATCGCTGTACTTTGATTCAACAGGGGCCATGACTGCCTGATTCCCCGCTAAAGAGCTTGACTCACAGGCAATTTGCTCCTACAATTACAGCTAAACTTTTGGTTTTGCAGGAGACAGGAAGATAATTATGGAACAGGATATTCTTATCAAAGGTGCGCGGGAACACAATCTGAAGAACATAGATGTGAGTATTCCGCGCAACAAGCTTGTGGTGATAACCGGTCTTTCCGGTTCGGGCAAGTCGTCGCTTGCCTTTGACACCCTTTATGCCGAAGGGCAGCGCCGCTACATGGAGTCGCTTTCGACCTACGCCCGCCAGTTCATGGGTGTGATGGAGAAACCCGACGTTGACTTCATCGAGGGGCTGTCGCCTGCTATAGCCATAGAGCAGCGCACCGCGGCGCGCAACCCCCGCTCCACAGTGGCAACGGTAACTGAGGTATACGACTACATGCGCGTGCTGTTCGCCCGGGTGGGCAGGCCTTACTGCCCCAACTGCGACGTACCCATATCCAAGATGAGCACCGACCAGATTATTGACGCACTTTTGGAATATCCCGAGAAAACCAGGCTGGTGATACTGGCGCCTAAGGTCAGAGGAAGAAAAGGGGAGTACCGGGATCTGTGGGCAAAGCTGGCCCGCAAAGGCTTCGTGCGAGCGCGTGTGGACGGTAAGATTGTCGAGTTGGACAGCCCGCCCACGCTCGAGCGCTACAAGCAGCACACCATCGAGGTGGTGGTGGACAGGCTGGTGATAAAACCCAATATCCGTAAGAGGCTGGCCGACTCGGTGGAGCTGGCATTATCTGAGGGGGAAGGTCTGTGCACCGTGCTGGCAGGCAACAAGGATGAGCGTACGTTCAGCCAGTCGCTTGCCTGCACCCGGTGCGGGTTTTCCTACCCGGAGATTTCACCGCGGCTGTTCTCGTTCAATTCACCATACGGGGCGTGTCCGGAATGTCACGGCCTGGGCACCAGGATGGAGGTTGATCCCGACCGTTTGATTGTAAATCCCGGCCTGTCAATTCTTGAAGGCACCATTGCCCCATGGGGAGAGCCGCACGGCTGGTCCATGGCCCTGCTCAACGCGGCGGCCAGGCACTTTGATTTCGATCCTGCCGTCCCGTGGAAGGATTTATCTGAAGAAGCCAGGCAGGCGGTGCTGTACGGCAGCAAGGAAAAGATACCCATTAAGTATAAGAGCCGCACCGGTATCAGCTACGAGGGTGAGGAACGGTTCGAGGGTGTGGTGAACAACCTGATGAGGCTGTACAGGCAGACGGATTCCGACTACCGAAGGCGATACATCGAGGGCTTCATGTCAGTCCTGCCCTGCCCGGTATGCAAAGGCGACAGGCTCAAGCCTGAGGCGCTTTCCGTGCGCCTGGGCGAGGTAAATATAAAGGACATCACCAGATTTTCAGTTAAAGAAGCTGCCCGCTTTTTTAAGACCCTGAAACTGACGAGACAAAACAGGGTTATTGCCGGCGAGATAATCAAGGAAATTTCCGGCAGGTTAGGATTTCTGGTCGAGGTAGGCGTGGATTACCTGACCCTGGATAGAACCGCGGACACCCTGGCAGGCGGCGAGGAGCAAAGGGTGCATCTGGCCACCCAGATAGGCTCAAGACTGGTAGGGGTCATTTATATACTGGATGAACCCACCATCGGCCTGCACCCCCGCGACAACAGGCGCTTACTTGCAACCCTGCACGAACTGCGAGATCTGGGCAACACGGTGGTGGTGGTGGAGCATGACCGCGAAACCATAGAGTCGGCAGATTACGTTATAGATTTAGGACCCGGCGCAGGAGCCAGGGGAGGAAAAATCGTTGCTCAGGGAACACCACGGGAAATTACCCAATCCAGACGCTCGCTCACCGGGCGCTACCTTGCGGGTAAGTGCAAGATAGAGGTGCCAAAAGAGCGCCGCTCCCCAAATCTCAACAAACTGGTCATCAAGGGAGCGCGTCACAACAACCTCAAGAATATAGACGTTGAGTTTCCCCTGGGGCTGTTTACCTGCGTTACCGGTGTCTCCGGTTCGGGCAAGTCGTCCCTGGTATCTGATATCCTGCACCGCTCGCTTGCCC
>JAUVJT010000222.1 GCA_030592225.1 Candidatus Stahliibacteriota bacterium
AAGGCGAACCGCCCGACGTGTGTCACTTTCTGGCCGCGCTCGATCCCGGCGCGTTCGGTGATACGGTCGAGTTCAAGAAGAAGATGGATTCGTTCATCACCAACCTCAAGAACGTGCCCAAACAGGAAGGTGCCGAATGCATCTGGATCGCCGGCGAGAAGGAGTGGGAGGCTGAAGTCCGCAACAAGGACGAAGTGGATATTGACGAACCCACCCTGGGAAACCTGCATAAGATAGCCGAGGAACTGGGGCTGAATATACCTTTCTAAAAGAGAGGGACTGAGGAAGCCGCTCGGAGCTTGTCTGAAAACGTGTGGTCTCATCTACGGTAACTGTAGACGATGAAGATGGTACGGTACGCTGCGCTAGATAGAGATTTTACCATATGGGCACGGCATACCCTATGACCGCATGAACCGCTCAAGGGGTACGCTGTGCCGTGCCCCTGGCTTTGGTCTCGTCAACCAGGTTACCACGGCTACAATCCCGGCAAGGGCCAGGGTTCCAACGAGTGCTGACTCAGGGTGCGATATGCGGTGTGCCGCGCCGCCGGGCAGCAGGTCGCCCAAAATGATCTGGGGCAGCATGATAAGGATGGGTGCCAGCAGGTTGCGGGTAAACCTTGCCATGCCGGCAAGCAGCAGCCCCATAAAGAAGGTGAACGGAAATACCGCACTCCAGTAGAAACCGAGGGATGAGAACGCGGCAGGCACGGTGGGGTCTGTCCCCCATAGCACCAAGGGCGAGAATGCGTACAGCAAGGATGAGCCAAGTACCGCTATTATAAATCCGTATGATTGTTCGAGACGCGACGCCAGCCAGCCGCGGTAGAAAAATTCGATTGCGGCGAGATGGAAAAGTGCACTAAGGAAGTAGGCACAGGTTTCCAGGACAGGAGGAAGGAAGGGAAAATCACCCACGGCAAGGGAACGGGACAGCGCCAGCCAGCCGGCAAGCAGGCCAAGAGTCAGGCCGAATGCCAATGCCCAGCCTATGCGGCGCTTCGATACCCCAAGAAACGACAGGCCGTCCTTATCTACGAGACGGATAAATAGTATGGGTACAACGAGGTACGCAAGGTCGGCAATGGGCTTGAGCCACTGCAGGATTACCGGCGCACGCGGCCCGGCAAAACGGGATAGCTGGAGTAATCCGGAGATGCAAATCCAGAGAATCAGAGGTGCAATATCACCCTTGCGCGGATTCCAGCGAAACACCCTGAACGGAATCTCCAGTATATCCTCGGAACTATCTTTATTTCCCTTAGCCATCGGGTATTCTCTCCGCTATACAAGCGATGTCAAGTCTCTTTGATTGACAAGTTACCGCATATTGGTATGCTTAGCCCATGGCAAACGCGATACTTAAAGGCATCAAGGGGATTTCGTTCGACTTCTGGTACACCATCGCACGATACGAAACAGACAAGGAGTGGAAACGACAGGACGAGATAAGGGTGGTTGAATTCTGCAAGATACTCGCAGACCTGGGCTTTGAAACACCCCGCGACCGGGTGGAGCGCACCCTGCGGGAAGTGGGAACCGAGTGCGAAGCGGAGCGCAACCATACCGAAATCGAGGTGTCGTCGCGGGTGGTAATTACCCGTTTTCTGACCCGGCTGGGGATTCGCAAGCAGATAGCCGGAGGTTTAAACCGGCTGCTGCAATCCTTTGACGAATCGTTATTAAAAGTGAAGATCGTCGCAGAACCTGGCGCAATCGAGGTACTGGCTGAGCTGAAGAACCGCGGGTATCCGCTGATTCTTTTATCAAACACCTCGCACGGACACATCATCAAAAGGATTATGGACAGGGAGGGTTTGACCCCTTACTTTGATCACCTGCTGTACACCGACGAGATTGGCCCGCGCAAGCCTAACCCCGAGGCCTTCAAGGTAATGCTAACTCGTCTGGAAACGAAAGCGGAGGAAACCGTCCACGTAGGTGACAGGCTGGAGCTTGACGTGCTGGGAGCGAGGAGATCGAAGGTAAGAAGTGTGCTGTACGCATCGAACCGGGATAGGTGTTACGATGGTTACCCGCGCCCTGACTTCTGCATACATGATTTGAGAGAGTTAATCCAGAACCAGGAGGAATAATGGAAGAAGTATGGCCGTTCGCAATTGGCGGGGCAGTGCTGACAGGATTCATAACTCTTGTTGCGGTAGGATTGCACGTTCTTATTGTTATCTGGTGCTACAAGGTTGGAAAACGAAAGGGACAGGAACTGGTTGGGCTTCTGCTCGGGATTTTCCTGGGCTGGATAGGCCTCATCATCGTCTACGTGCTACCCGATGAATCGGCAACAAACACACCCATACAGACCTACGGAACTGGACAAACTGTGAAATGTCCCAGCTGCTCACGGATGGCGCCTGCCGAGGGCAGGTTCTGTCCCTATTGCGGGAAATCACTTAACGAGTAGAAAAGATGGGAATTCCAATAATTGACACCCTGGCTGACACGATAAAACTTGCCGTCCTTTATCTCCACGCCCAGGCAATTCCAATAATAGACACCCTGGTGGACACTTTAAGCTACATCGCAGCACAATCGGATTCCATCTTTGAACCGGTAATGCAGCAACCCAAATCTCCGTGGCTTACCTGGCTCATTTTCCTTGTAATGATTGGAATCAGGATATTGATAGGAATTTGGGGACGAAAGATCGGAAAACGCAAAGGCTTGGATAGTGCAGGTTTCCTTTTAGGTTTTTTCCTTGGAGTAATAGGCCTGATTATATTGAGTGTCCTTCCCCCGAGGATTGAAACAACGATCTGTGTACATTGTCAAAGACAGATACCTGAAGATGCCAACTTATGCCCTTACTGCGGAACGCCAACCGATAGTTCAACAGAAGACCCATAAATTCGCTTTCGTCTGTGGATGATTTGGAGTTATCGACGAGACTGGTTCGCCCGGCGCAGCGATCGCAGGTTGGCCGGGTACAGCAGCGACATCAACAGACCGCGCATCTCGCTCTTAAGTGAGGCGATGTAAAGCTCATCCTTGGCATCGCATATCTCGTGGCACACCGGGAATGGATCGCGTCCGATGTGAGTAAGAAACCGGTAATGCTCCTTGCCGAACCAGATGTCTTTGGCTCTCTTCTCCCGGATGTTGCCGAACGAAAAACCGCCCATCGCAGTACAGGGGATAAAGTTGCCCACCGGGTCTACGTTGATAAAGTAATGATACGGACAGCGATACAGGCTGCGCTTGCCTTCCATGATTCGCAGGATGCGTTCTATCA
>JAUVJT010000034.1 GCA_030592225.1 Candidatus Stahliibacteriota bacterium
GAATACAAAATCCCTCACGGAATAGGTCGTGCTTGTATCCACTTTGTCGAAACGGAAAGATACTTGGTGATCTGGTTTTAACGTATCCCCAAGAGTATCTAAACCGATGAGTAGTGCCCCTACTGAAAAGTTAGTGCCATTTGGATAATAATGCACCGCCGAATCAAGCACGGCTTCGGTAAGCGACCAGCCGGAGGGTTCGAGTTTGACCAGCGCGATGCGGTCTATGAAGCAGGTGTCCGACCCGCCGCAGTAGACGCGGAAGGTAAAGGAATCGCAGTCGGACACGTCCACCAGCCACTGGCTGGGGTTCATGCGTCCGTAGGCCACACCCAGCGAGTCCCACGTGCCGCCGCCGCCCGGCTCGGAGGGGATACTCAGGTAATCCTTTTCCCGCGCATCCTCCTTATCCGGGTCGCCCATGCTCAAAAGAAGCCCGGCATACGTCCAGCCCGGATCTGAGAACTTGACGGTCAGGTACGAATTCGCAGGCCCGGCAAAGCTCGCAGTGTCCTCCCACAATATCTGGTCGAGACGGTCATTATTTCCCTGATCGGTGCAACTTACAGGCCCCACCAGGTCGGAGTACACGTAGATGGAGTCGTCGGCTGAAGTCGCCACCTGCTCGTCTGCGTCGTGATCAACCACCCACAGCTTGACCTGATCGAGGTAGCTAATCTCATCGTCATTCTCCATAATGGACAGGTAGTAGTGATCGGGATCGGTGTTGAGCACGTCGAGCTTGAGCAGGTCCTCGTCTATCGCCTGATAATGCTGGGAGTGCGGCAGTATGGTGTTGTTTTCGATGAATACGTGCCCGGGCTGAATGTTTGTATCCTGATAGAAGAACGAGTACAGGTCAGGGCAGCCGGGATAGATGGAACCTGGATGTACAATCTGCACCTTGTTTGATTCAGTGCCATACAAGCCGTCGGCAATACTATCGAGGGTGTCGCCATCCGGATGCTCCCCTACTCCCACGAAACGCATGCAGGAATCTTGCATGGGGTAGAACATGCCAAACATATCGTACTCGGCTGGAAACGTATCACAGGTGCTCCAACTACTCGCACTACATATCTTTCTCCACAGCGTATGTCGCTCAAGTGTCGCCGGCTTGTCTTTATGCCAGCGACAATTAACTGCCGCCCATCCCAGGCTTGTATCAACAGCAAATGATTCCATATAACCTGTAGCCACCCTGCTCTCTCTCCATTCACCCCACAGATGCAACTTAATGGGTACGCAACCGCCTCCACCGCCTTTTACTCTATAAAGCTTGCCTTCGCCTGGTGCAAAAATGTCCGTGAAAATATATCCGTTGGAAGGCGTTAGCGTGAACGTATCGGTAGTATCCGCCATGTTCTTTACGATAAGTCTGTTTATACCGCCGTAGTTATTGCTCCAGCGACTACCGTCCAGCGCGATCTGAAGCGTAGAGGTATCCATTTCTGCTATCCCATCCCGGTTAACCACCATGAAATACTCAGAGGCAATATCGTCAGGGTCGTCAAAAAAGGCTAAGTCAATGTAGCCTTCTCCCATATTATCTCCCCAAGGCACTATCCAACTTATGTACATGTGTGAACCAGGTTTCTCCCATTGCGACGAGGTAGACTTCAGCGAGTACGCGTTCACCCAATCGAGTTCCATGAGCACGTCGTCAATGGCTTTGATTTCGGGGATGAGAGTACACAGGTAGTCAAAGGTGGTGTCCTCCGCGCCGTGCCATACAGAACTTCCAGGAGTTGTGTTCAGCAAATAAGCGCCTGCGCCTTCCTCGCACGGTCTGCTGGAGCGGTCTCGTAGACCTAAACTCTTCGCGCCGGTGCCCGAGCCGAGTTCTTCCCACTGGAGAATCTGCTTGTCACGAGGAGGGAACGTATTCGGAACAGTAGAGTCGCAGGTGGTTCGATCTTTCGTACTTAGGTAGGGAGAGTAGAATATTCCCTTTGCTCCCCTTGAGAGCACCAAATAAGTAACACACCGAATCTCCGGCGGACATGGCCGGCGGCGAAGAACTTTCTCGGTACCTGCAGGACAGAGAAATAGCCACTGAAGCGGAATGCCTGCTATCCAGCGGCGGTCTTTGTCGCCCGTATTCCCATAACGCTGCATGTAGATCGCCGTATTATGAGAGCCTCTTCCCTTCAGAAAAACAAATTCCCCCTGTTGTTTGGCATATTGCCCGTAAAGCAGAGAGTCCAGGCGCGCCTGTGAACCATAAGGGTCGCACCCGTAGAAACCTCCACAGTAGAGGAAAAACGCGTCTATCTCAGGAACTTCCGCGAAGATGTTGACGTCCGAGCCGCTGCGCTGGTTCTCGCCGAACAAGGGAAAAAACTGCCCTTGCGCCATAATCATGCGCCGTTTGTTGTCGAAAGGATTACCCGATTTGGTCTCATAATAGCGGAGCGTATCCGTGATGCGGCGGTTGGCACCGTACTCGCGCGGAACGTATTTCTTTGATGTTTTATCGTAACGATAGTTAGGCCCCTCCACAAATGGATCATAACCCCAGAAGTAGTCGGGGTCAACACCGTATACTTCAGTTGAATCGAAGTAGTCGTAATAATATTTAGCCGCCGTACTGCTCTGCAGGTTCCAGCAGGTGTTGGTATCCCAATCAGCAGTGTCGGGGTAGACGATTCCACTGTCTGGATAGTAGATTTTAAAAAACGACTCCCATTGTATATTGCTGTAACTTGAGTCACACTGCAGGAAGCACATTGAATTTTCAACCATATAGATACCGCTTTTCCGGCATACCTGGTTGTAGAAATCGTACTGATTCGCATCAAGGGTATTGTCGATGTAGTAATAATGGGATGCAGGCGCAAAACCTATGCAGTTGCAGTAAGTGCGCTCTAGAAGAGTAACTTCATCATCCCATATTAAGGTATCGTAAGGTTGTCCTTGAGCCCCTCCGAGTCCTGTATAGTTAAACCCGCTGAAACCAATAGGGAATAGGTCGGGTTGATGGTATTGGGTTGCGAAAGTTACTCCACTGATAAGAATAACTCCAAGGATTACCTTTTTCTTCAAGGTTAATTTTAATAAAAACACGATTCCTCCTTTAGCGAATCAAAACGACTCGCGCCGTGTTGTTTTGATTGTTTTCGTCTGCCACCCTGATGAAATACACACCGAAGGGATAGCCTAAACCCCACGCTACGTTTCCTGATGAACCTGAAGAGTGAAGTTCATCTACTTTTTGCCCTAAAGAGTTATAGATATTGGCTCTGAAACCTTGCGGGCGATTTGAGTACCTGATTTGGATGTTGTTTCCCATCGATTGAACAACTTCCCAATCAACTTGTTTTTCTTTTATCGATGGCTCAGAAATGGCCAAAAGCCCCAGAGAATCGGTCTTCAGTAAATAGAGATCGGAGCTTCCCGCACCAAAGGAGTATGTTTCTCCAACAACAATATAGCCATCATCTGTGGTTTGTTGTACATAATAACCTCTGTCGCCACTTCCATCTCCGTAGTCCCTCGTCCAGGTCGTATCGCCATTTGCGTCTGTTTTAACCAACCAGAGATTATCCCAAGTAGAGAGAAAAGATAAAGTGGAGTAGGTACTGATGCTTCCGGCAATGATAAAGCCTCCATCAGGTGTTTGTTCTACACAATGGCCTATGCCACCACCGTAACTCTTGGCCCAAATTGAATCTCCGTTTTCGTCCGTTTTTATCAAAGGACGGTTGTTCACGGTTCCTGCAATTATGTAACCACCATCATTCGTTTGGCGTACACAATTGCCATAATCAAGAGCACCCCAATTGTCACCTCCATATGTTTTTTCCCACAACGTATCACCCAGGGAATCGGTTTTCAGTAGCCAAAGGCCAAACTTATACTCTTCGAGTTCCGGGTCATCGTATTTTATTTCGCCGGTAATGATGTAACCGCCGTCCGTGGTCTGTTCTACATAGTGACCGACATTCCAGGCGTTACCTTTCCAGTATGTGTGAGACCATAAGCTGTCACCCTGCTCATTGATCTTTAACAACCAGAGGTCGTCCGATTTCTTCCCTGTAACAACATAGTTACCATCATTTGCAATCTGAACACAGCGAGCTTCAGCCTCAAAGTTGCGGGTCCAAATTGTATCACCGTTTACATCCGTCTTGATTAGCCGTGACCCCGCGATTATATAACCGCCATCACTTGTTTCTCGAACTGAGTAACCACCACCTGTCTCGTAGGTTTTTGTCCATTCCGTATGACCTAAAGAATTTAGTTTGATAAGCCAAATATCGGCCACTCCAGGAGTGCCGAAGGATACTGTATACCCCGTGACTATGTAGCCTCCGTCCGAGGTTTGCTGTACACAACGGCCTTCATCCTTTTCCGTTCCCCCGAACGTCTGCCACCAGCCAGCGTGGGTGGTGGTTGCTATGAGCAGTGCGGCGGCGGTTAAAACTATGAAAAGTCTTTTCATCATTGCCTCCTCAGCGGATCAGAACGATCCGCGCCGTGTTGTTTTCTTTATTTCTGTTAGCTACCCTAACGAAGTAAACACCTGAGGGATAGCCTAAACCCCACACTACGTTTCCCGATGAACCGACAGCGTGAAGTTCATCTACTTTTTGCCCTAAAGAGTTATAGATATTAGCCCTGAAACCTTGTGGGCGATTTGAGTACCTGATTTGGATGTTGTTTCCCATCGATTGCACAACTTCCCAATCAACTTGTTTTTCTTTTATCGATGGCTCAGAAATGGCCAAAAGCCCCAGAGAATCGGTCTTCAGTAAATAGACATCGTAGACACCAGCACCAAATGACCAAGTGTACCCTGTCACAATATAGCCACTATCAGAAGTCTGTTCTACATAACGGCCTGCGTCTGTTCCACCTCCTCCATATTCCCTTATCCAGGCGGTATCACCATCGGCATCAGTTTTAATTAACCATAAATTGTTATATCCAGGTTCAGATAATAATGTTGCGGCTTTCGTTCCTCCGGTAAGGATGTATCCACCATCTAATGTTTGTTCCACGCAACGACCTTCACCAGTAGGAATCTTATGCCACAAGGTATCTCCCTGCCCATCCGTTTTAATCAAGATGTAGCCATCAAAGTTACCTGCAATGATAAAGCCACCATCATCTGTCTGCCTTACACAGTTACCTCGATCCATATCTACACCCCATTCTTCCCCCCCATAGGATCGGGTCCACAATGTATCACCCAAGGAATCGGTTTTAAGCAGCCAAAGTCCGGTTTTCCAATATTGTAATTCCGGGTCCTCTTCAATCCATACCCCAGTAATAATGTAACCGTCATCAGAAGTCTGTTCAACATAATTGCCAACGTCCTCATAGTTGCCTTTCTGATAAGTGCGTTCCCAGAGAGTATTCCCATTCTCGTTTATCTTGGTTAACCAAAGAGCAGTGGACTTTGCCCCGACTACGATGTAGTTGTCGTCATTTGTAACTTGAACACATTGTCCTACCGCCCCAAAAGTACGAACCCAAATAGTATCACCTGAAGCATCAGTCTTTATGAGCCTTGATCCGGCAATTATATAACCTTTGTCGTTAGTCGGGCGCACACATTTACCCCAACCACCTTCGTAGGTTCTATCCCACTCCTTGTGGCCAAGGGAATCAAGCTTGATTAACCACATATCTCGTTCACCTATTCGTCCAAATGACCAGGTTACACCAGTTACGATGTAACCACCGTCCGAGGTCTGCTGCACGCAGGTGCCTTCGTCCCGCTCCGTTCCCCCGAACGTTTGCCACCAACCTGCATGGGCGGTGGTTACCGCGAGCAGCGCGGCCAAAGCGACTAACGTTAACTTCTTCATGATTGCCTCCAGATTATGTTAAACTTTTCAATGAATTGCTTGGTTTCACCACGTCCTTCCATAATATTAAAACCATACGCCTTTTGGGGGTTTTGTCAACTCCATGAACGCTCTTAAAAGAAACCTCAACACATCTTGACATCGGCTAATTTCTGGCTACAGTTATAGGGGATGAGAGGTTCCATTCTTCTTTTGAGCGCACTTGTCGTCACCGGTGCCGCAGCAGACAGTTATCATCCGTCTACCCTGTTGGTACCGCCGTACCGTCATACCCTGGGTTACAATCGCGCGAACCGTTTCTACCTGTCCTTATACCTGGGAGGAAGCTTCAAGTTCCAGGACCCACAAGGCATTACGGCAGTTAAATTCAAGGTACATGATGACACCTCCACCAGGACGGATGATGACGACGTAACCCTTTTTGCGGTGCACTCAGGAGCCGCAGAGATAATCTACAACGTGCAGTACAAGCGCCTGGAACGCTACGGTGAAAAAGGCGCGGGGCAGGGACAATTCAGTCAACCCATGGGTATAGCGGCAACTCCCAATGGAGACGTGTACGTGGCTGATGCCGGGAACAATCGAGTGGTTCATCTTCATTATAATGAGGACGGCAGCATATCCTGGAAAGGAACGGTAGGTTCGGGCTTCAATCACCCCACCGACGTAGCGGTGGATTCCAAGGGAGCCATATACGTTGCCGACGAGGGCAACAACCGGGTGGTGGTTTATAATCCTGACGGCAGCAAGCGCACCGAATGGGGCCGTAATCTGTTCAAACCCCGGGCCCTGGCTGTGATTGATCGTGATGCCGCTTCAAATTTGAACAACGATAACTTTGTTGCCGTCATCGACAATCGGCAGAAGCGCATCTCGATGTTTGATCCCTATGGCGACCTCAAGGTTCGGGTTACTCACAAGGAGATGGGGTATGAGGAGGTGCGTTTCGCCTACGTGGCAATTGACCGCGCAGGCAGTGTTTACATAACCGATATGCACAATCACCAGGTGCATAAATTCGACAGACATCTTCATTATATAATCAGCATGGGAAGAGAAGGAAGTGATGATTATGAGTTTTACTCTCCACGCGGGATTGTTATCAATCCCCCCACAGGTCAGGTCTTCATCGCGGAAGCCGAAGGAGGCCAATATTACTGGATCGGGGCCGACGGGTTCATCGCAGGATGCTACCCCAATCCCTTTGAATCGGACGAAGGCACAACCATCTCCATATATCTTACGGAGACTGCAACAATCTCAGTTGAGATATACGATGCGGACGATTTCCTTATCCGCAAACTTGCCCCTCGTCACAGATACCCTATCGGTGAGGCGTTAATAGCATGGGACGGAAGAGACGAACAAGGGAACCGGGTCGAAGCCGGCCGCTATACAATCAAGGCGGAGTTAAAACCTGCAAACATATCAAGACGCTACTTTACCAAGGAGCTTCAGGCCACGGTAAGATGCAAAGGACAGTAATACTGCTGCTGCTTCTGCCCGTGCTGCTTGCCGCTGCCTTTACGGATATAGGAGCGGATTTTGAGGATTACCGTGAAAGTCCGGCGACCGCCGGGATTGGCGGGTGTGGACTGGCCGCAGGTCTTGACCCGGCGGCCTGGGGATACAACCCGGCAGTAGGCCTCGACGCCGGGTCGGGGATATTGTTCAAGCATACCGAGGCGTTCGGCGGAGAGGCCAAGGTAACCAATGACCTTCTGGCGGCGAGTTACCGAACCGGGTTTGGAGGAGTGGGATTCACCGCCCTGCGGAACGGGGCAGGCAACATCCACTTTACCAGCCTGCCTGATACGACCCGCCCCCCTGACGCGGACAACCGGCCCCAGATTGATTCAACCGTTACCGCCTCGGACTGGGCAGGCCAGGTATCGGTGGTATTCGCTCTTGCGAATCTCTGGCTGGGAGCGAACGTAAAAATATTCTACAGGGACCTGGTGGCGGCCACCGGATTCGGCCTGGGAGCCGACATCGGGATGCGTTACCGTTTTGACTGGGGCCTTTCTCTTGCCGCAAGAGTAAAGAACGTCTCGACCAGCCCCATATTCTGGAGCACCGACTCAACCGATCTCTTAATCCCGCGCAGCGCCATCGGAGGGATGCAGGAATTCGGCCTGGGCCGCCAGACGCTTCGCCTGATAGCAGAAAGCGAGGTGAGCCTGATGGGAATAGACAGCCTGGAGACACACCTGGGGCCCCTGTATCTCAGGCCGCGCGGCGGGCTGGAGCTGATTATCTACGACATCATAGCGCTTCGTGTGGGACGCGCCGACTACGGATGGAGCGTAGGAACGGGCGGGCGTTACAAGGGCTTTTTTATAGATTATGCCTATCGAGGTCACGACGGCGGCCTTGGAGCGACTCACCTTGTGGGCGCAGGGTATACGTTCTAAATCAAACGGGAGGAAGAGAATCAGATTGCACAGGAGGAGGGAAGAGTGATAAAAATTAAAAAGTCGAAAGACGTTGACATTTAAAAAAACTAGCCAGAGAAAGGAGCATCATGAAACGATACATGGCTGTTGCCGGAATACTTCTGACAGCTACACTGCTTGGAGCAAAGGGCACCGAAACCGTGCTCAAATCGGCAAGAAGAATGTGCGTAAATGATTCCGTACCGCAGGCTCTTGCCCTGCTTGAGGAGGAGGTAAAAGAAGGATACAAGGATGCCGATGAGTTCCTCCTGCAACTGGAGAAAGCCGACATCCTGTTGTTTTACGCCGGGCTGCCTGACAAGGCGTACAAGGTCTACACCATGCTTACCAAGCCCGAACCTTCTGAACGGATGGCGCCGCGAGTGTACTTTTATCTGGGAGCAGCGCTTGAACGCAACGAGGAATTCAGGCGAGCGGCCCGCTCTTACGAAAAGGTCATAACCGAGTATTCTGATTCTCCTTATTACGAAGCCGCACTTTCCGCCATTGAAAGATGTTTTCTTAAGAACTACCAGATGAAAATAGCCGAGGTGGACGGCTATCCCATAACCGAGCTTGAGATTGAGGAAATAGCGTCAAATAAGCTCTCCCCTGCAGAACGGGAACACGCCTCCACGCCTGAAGGACGCAAGGAACTGGTGGACAGAGTAATCTACGAACGCCTGCTAAAACTGGCGGCCAGGCAAAATTACGCATCCCCTGAATCCACTGAAGTGCTGCTTAAACTCAACTGCAGCTCCTGTCGTCCCAAGCACGTGCTCATACCGGACCCCTTAAACGACGCCGATCTGATTGAACAGATAAATAAAGCGACGAGGGGAATCTTGCTCAAACAGCTTTACCAACAGGAAGTGCTGGACAGGATTGAGGTAACGGAAAAGGACATGAAGCGTTTTTACAAGGATAATCCTGAGCGCTTCACCCGATACGCCCAGTACACCTTGCGCGAGATCGTAACCGACTCAATTACGCTCGATTCAGTGCTGGCGGCTCTGGACGCCGGCATCCCCTTCGATTCAACCGCCAAACTCTATTCAACTGCCGGCACCAGCTCACGAGGGGGTATCTTGAATCCGCGCACCATGCACTCCATGCCTGATAATCTGCAAACGCTGATTAAGGACTTGAAGGTTGGTTCGACCAGTGATCCTTTCGGAACCGACCGAGGGTGGGAGTTGCTGTATCTTAAGTCCATGACCGAAGAGACCCGCACCCCATACGAACAGGCAAAACCTTCGCTTAAGGAACTTGTGGAACGTGAGATGGTAGGCAAGTTAAGCGAGGAAGCACTCCAGGGGTTCAAGGATAATGCGAATGTGGATACAACTGCAGCGGGCGACACCCTGGCCAGGGTTGCAGGCAAGGTTATACTCAAAGCTAACCTGGACGCTCATATCGCAAAAATGTCCTTCAGAACACCTGGACAGGAACCTGATTCGACAGAACGCAAGAATATTCTGGACTATCTGGTCGGCGAGATGGTTTTCGATCACGAACTTGCCCTGCAAAAACTGTTCCTGGACGACAATCTGGCAAATATAGTTGAATCCAAACGCAGGCAGTTTATGGTAGACTTCTACTTAAGACAGGAAGTTGATGCTAAAGCCGAACCCGGTACCGAAGACATCGAAGCATACTACAAGGAACACAAGAAGGATTTTTGGCGTCCGGCGCAAGTCCGGCTTCGCGAGATAATGGTTTCCTCACCAGATACCGCCAGGATGATATACGGACTGCTGCAGGAAGGGGTAAGATTCGACTCCCTGGCCAAGGTATACTCACAGGCCGAGACCGGATCGCGCAGCGGATACGTAGGCTACATCAAGAAGAATCAAAGCGAAAAACCTTATGAGAAGCAAGCCTTCAAGCTCAAGGAAGGTAAGTTATCCAAACCCATCAAGATCGACGACTACTACTGGCTCATCAAGGTGGAAAAACGCAACGAAAGCTACCAGCGCGACGAGCAGGAAGCTCACTCCAGCATACGCTCCATACTCTACCAGGAAAATAAGAAAACGCTTGAAGACGAATTGGAGAACCGCCTGGTGTCCTCGGCAGAAATCGTGTATTTCACGGATGAAACAGCGCCCCAGCCCGACGGTGCAGCCGAAGAAACCCCTTCGCCTGGTGATGAATGAGGTACTAAGATGAACCCGCAAGAGCAAAGGTATCGGCTGCTCAAGGATAACCTGAGCTCATCACAGATAATCATCTCACCGGGTCGGTTCCTACGACCTAAGGATTCGGCAAAGAAGACAAGCGCCGAATGTCCCTTTTGCCCCGCTGCCGAGCATCTCACCCCGCCGACATTGTTTCAGCTGCCGCGGGAAGGAAACTGGCAGGTGCGCGTGTTCCGCAATCTCTTCCCTCTCGTTTCGCCCGATGAAGCGGATGACGCCTATGGGATACACGAGGTTATAGTGGAAACGCCGCAGCATGACGCCCGCTTTCACCGGCTGCCGGTCAGGGCGATATCAAAGGTTATGTACGCGATCCGGGAACGAATGAAGCTGCATAGAACCAACGAACGTTTGCAGACCCTTATCGCCTTCCGCAACCAGGGACTGCGGGGGGGCGCCTCACTTGCCCACCCCCACACCCAGCTGGTGGGACTTTCATGGATTCCCCCCGGATTGATGACTCAATCACAGGCATTCGTGGATATGGCTGAGAAAGGCTGTTGCCCGTTATGTCTGAACCCGACCGATCCGTTGATTGTGGCGGAGGAGGGATCCTTTCGCGCTTTTTCGCCGCCGGCGCCGCGCTTTCCACGCGAGACCTGGATTGCCCCATGCCGCCATGAACCGGCTTTTTCGAACCTGAAGGATACAGAACTGGATGATTTGTCCGCACTTTTGAAGAAACTGCTCTCAGCACTGGCAACACTCACCTCGCCAAAAGACCTTGACTACAATCTGGTATTTCATACCGAGCCCCTTAACGGTGAACAAGGCACCTTCCACACTCACATAGAAATTCTTCCCCGTCCAGAAGCGCTGGCGGGTTTTGAAATGGGCACCGGTCTTTTTGTAAACCCCATTGCTCCGCAGCAGTCGGTATCCGAATTACGCCACCTGCTTCTCACAACACAGGGTTGACAGACCCCCTTTAGTTGGGTAGTATTCGTTCTGCGCTCATAAAGCGTCAGACTCAAGAAAAGCCGTCAGAAAAACGGCGATATGCGGGAGTAGCTCAGTGGTAGAGCATCACCTTGCCAAGGTGGGGGTCGTGGGTTCAAATCCCATCTCCCGCTCTTTATATCAACGACTTACGTTAACCGACTTAAGACCCCTTCTCCGATTGCACCACTATTGCACCACTAATCATCATCAAGGTCAAGTGCATTAGCCATTTTCTGAACATACTCCGGTGAAATCTTTGTGTAACGTTGGACCATCTTCAAACTTTTATGACCAGAGTAAGCCTTTATTTGAAAAGGTCCGTATCCGTGGTTACCCAGATTTGAAAAACAGGTGTGTCTCAACATGTGGAAGCATACATCATCCAACCCGGCTCTTTTGCATGCATTGTTGAACGAAGTCCGCCAATCACCGCATGGTGATCCATCTGGTTTACACAAAACATACTGTGCAAACGGGTATTTATCCCTTAATGCAAGCAATACCTGCCGCAACTTTCTGGGCATGGGCTTATCAATGGTTGATTTGTTCTTTGTTTGCCGAACACTGAGAACATTCTTATCGAAATCGACGTCGTCCCAGGTTAATCTTCGAAGTTCACCTTTTCGCAAGCCAGAATACTTGTCAATCTTCAAGATGAAGGTTAGCAGCTCGTTTTTGCTCTTTTCACTGGCTTCCAGTAATCGATTCCATTCATCTTTTGTCAAAGGTCTTCGTTCACCTGTGGGAATATTCCCATCTTTATCAGGTAGTCTAGGAAACGGTTTTATCTTCTCAGCAGGGTTTTCTGTAATGTAACCCTTTTCCACAGCAAACTTGAAGAGCAGCTTGATAGATGTGAGTTCACGGTTGACCGTATCGATGTTAATCTTTTGCTCATAGCGTTTCCCGGCTTTTACTCGCACTACTGTTTTCTCCGTACGTTGTTCCAGATAGTCCATGAGTTGTTGCCGGGAGATATCTGAGACGTTCTTCTTGCCGAACACTGCCCGAAGACCTCTGAGTCTGCTCTTGTCGTTTTCAACCGTTTTCGGCATCCATCTTTTCTCTATGTATCTCTCGAATT
This sequence comes from Candidatus Stahliibacteriota bacterium, assembly GCA_030592225.1. Classification (GTDB taxonomy): domain Bacteria; phylum Hydrothermota; class Tepidihabitantia; order B3-TA06; family B3-TA06; genus B3-TA06. Next base: position 12,479 of record JAUVJT010000034.1, read on the forward strand.
CATCGGCAAGTTGGAAAAAGGTTATTGGTGGACTCTGCATGGATCGTGTTGGGTTTGCTGCTCCTTCTATGATTTCCTTAACCGTCATTAGTGCCTTATCGTAGTCGGTCTCTCCAGTGGAGAGCATCCGTCGTTGTCCATTGAGCCAAAATCTGACATACCAGCGTCCGTTGGATCGCTGGAATAATGTCATTCTATTACCAAGTGTAGTTACAGTATTCTTGATGTCAAGCGGAAATATGATCGATTGCCGGAACTCGTCGGTGACTCTGATGCCTTCGGCAAGAGATTCAACCTTTAACTTGACAGAATTTCTGGAGGACCTACGCCTTCGCATGAGTTCCTCTTTTGTTTTTACTACTAGTTACTTTAGGTCCAAAGAAATATGGTTCAGTCTCGACTTCGCCCCAGCGAACCGCTTTGACGAGATATTCAGCTAATCCCGCCAGATCATCCACTTCAGTTACCTTTTCCACAGCGGTGGCTCTTATCGAAGAGCGTGGGCTTACGCGATCCTTCCATAGATGTTTCAGTATGGAAGGGCTAAGATTTGAGTGCGCTTCAACTATGAGATGAATGTGTGGATTAGTATATTGGCCTTCGATTACAGCGACAAATCTCAATCTCAGGTTGTTTTCGCGAAACTTTTTCCCAAAACAATGCTCATTGATAATTCTTTCGAATCGGAGTAACTTTTTTCGAACCGTTCCGGGTAAGTAGATGTTCCTTGTTCTTTTCTTTGATGCATCGTGGCCGTTGTCATTTACTTTTTTTTCATTCTTCTTTTTATATTGATACTTCTTAGATAAGGTCATCGTGGCAGCAAGGACTGGCAGGGGCATAAATTCTTGATAGCGAAGCGTTGCCAAAATTCCAGTAGGGTCAAGATGGATGTATGTAGGGTCGGTTGAGCTGTATGTGTGATAAGCATTACAATGCACGCGTGGGTCGCCGCCGGGCTGCGGCTGGTGACGTTTCTGCGTCGGTTGATTGTCCTGGGAATATTCACGGATAAGCTTCGAAGAGCAGTTCCGTTCTTCCCAAAAGAGACATGTGTAAGACATGATTTGTCTCCTATGGGATTAAAACGATAGCGCGCTGTCAGAGATTAACTGAAC
>JAUVJT010000012.1 GCA_030592225.1 Candidatus Stahliibacteriota bacterium
AAAAACCTCCTTGGTGATGAACTTATCTGGAGTCCGCGCAAAAGCAGACTCTACCTTGACGGAAAGTTCTTCGATAACCCGGTTCGCCTGGGCGACGTGGCACTGAAACTGCCCGTTATGCGTTCGTCGAGAATGCTTATTGATTATCTGGTGGAGCACGCACGCAGCCTTAAGCCAAGGCCTGACGTTAATTACGAGGACTGGGTGGTGCATCGTTTCGGCAGGAGTCTGTACGAATTCAACTTTGCCAACTACACCCGCAAGGTGTGGGGGATGGAGCCTTCAGAACTGTCCGCTGACTGGGCCGCTCTTCGCATCAAGGGTCTTTCTCTGGGAAAGATTCTTGCCGAGTTTTTCATCCGCAAGGGCGACATAGCCACCCTGGTTGACAGGTTCCTTTACCCGCGCCGCGGTATCGGCCAGATTGCCCATTATCTGGAGGCCGATATCCAAAAACGGAGAGGCAAGGTTTACCTTGGGCGCGATGTCGTCAAAGTCAAACACGACGGCAGGCGCATCACCAAAATCATTTCCACCGATTCTGCAGGCCGCATGAAATCCCTAAGCCCTGAGTGGGTCGCTTCATCCATGGACGTTGACCTTTTAATTTCCGCGCTCGACCCTGCGCCGCCGTCCGAAGTCCTTGCCTCCTCCTCAAAGCTTGGCTACCGCGATCTGGTTATCCTCTTCATCCGCGTCAATGCGCCCAATGTCACCGACGACTCCTGGATTTACTTCCCGGACGAGTCCATACCTTTCGGACGCTGGCACGAGCCAAAGAACTGGAGTCCTGCGATGGTTCCTGACGCAGACCATTCATCCCTGGTGGTGGAATTCTTTGCCAACCAGGGTGATGAGTTCTGGAACGCCTCTGCTGAAGAGCTACTCAACCTTACCCTGAAGCATGGACGCCGGATGGGGCTTCTGCACGGCGCGGAGATAGGCGGGGTAGATAAGGTGCTTGCCCCGCGCGCCTACCCGGTGTGGAACGTGGGATACCGCAAGCCGATGGGAAAGGTTCTCGATTATTTAGATCGGTTCAAAAATCTATCACTCATAGGCCGCAACGGCAGATTCTACTACTGCACCATAGATGAATCCCTCATCTCAGGGTTCGCCGCTGCGGCAAACTTTCTCCAAGGGTGCAAGACCGGCCCCGATCCCTTACCCATAGAGATTCCAGATAACGCGCTGGGCTGCCTCGGTCTTTCGCCAGCCGACCTTGAGGAATCCGCAGACTCCGCCCGCTGGTCGCGCAACGACTAAGCTCGGCGTAGTCGAGCTTTCAGGAGTTTTCTTCCAAAACTCCACCACTTTTTTCCAAGGGAGAACTTCACGTTCCGCGTAACCGAGCGTCCAAAGGGAACGTTTTGGGAGATTATATGATCAAGTGATCTTTATCCCAACAGAGCGTTTAGTAACGTTGTGCAGGCACACTCCGAGTTGCGAAGCAAGTCATAAAAGATTCCAAAGGAGTCTTAGTCATCGCGAGTCACCGTCAGGTGACGCGGCGATCTATTCCGGAAAGGATAGCAGAAAAGAATACGCAAGGCCAGCCCGCTGGCTGACTTTCATTAATTGTCATAAAAACCCGATGTGATAGTTTAGGCTCCACAAGTGCTGCAGTTTCCGGATGAACAGGACGAACAGCTTCCGTCCCCTGATGCAGTTGGTTTCTGCACCGCTCCTGCAACCCCGAACACCGAGAGCAACCTGGTAAGATTACGCGACTTGCATTTCGGACAGCTTGCCTCGTCCTCGTCCGATTTTCTTAAAACCAGGAACTCGAACATCTTGCCGCAGTCTTTGCATTGAAATTCTCTCAGTGGCATGAAGTAAATTATAGGTGCCGCGATTGGGGTGTCAAGTTTTCAATGCAGGGTTATCTGGAATCTGAAAGGGATAAGCTGTGATTGTGGTTAGTGACTTGAAGCTGGAGGATTTACGCCTCAGGCAGGCGTGCCAAAGCTTTTATGCGGCCGTGATAGTGGGGTTGCCCGTGAGTTGTATCCATCTCATATCCCTGCTTGAAGCTGACGAGTTCAAGGTCGTTCAACAGGGTCTTGACCTCTTCAGGCACGAAATAGTGGACGGTCATCTTGCGTTTAGGCACAAAAAAGGTACGTTCCTCTATCTCCTCGAATTGCTCCTTGCACAGTTCGTATCCGGGATCCTCGGTGGAAAACACGCCCAGGTAGATGAAGCCGCCCGGAACGAGTCCCCGGATGGCCATCTTGACCAGGCCGTCGCGCTCGCCTCGTTTCAGAAACATCAAAACCCAGGCAATAAGAGCAAGCGAGTAACGTTTGGGCAGGATGGTCAGTGTTGTGAGTTCATTCTTTATTGCCCTGATGGCCAAATCCTTCTCCCGGGCGATGACCTGCAAGTCTGCTATGGATTTAGCTTCGCGGTCAAATGCGTCTACCTCAAAACCGTGTTCGGCAAGAAAAATGCTGTTGCGGCCATTGCTTGCACCAAGATCGAGCGCCGCGCCGCGCGGGATTATTGAAAGGTATTGCAGTAAGCAGAGATCAGGGATTCCTTTCTTTTGATTGTCGTCCTTAGGGCCAGAGCTCACATTTACCTGCCTTATTGCTTGTTTGTGCCATTAAGCAACACAATAGGCATCCTAACCAAAAAATCAGCGTAGTCAAGTCCTTTTGCGGGAATAACTGGGCGAGTATACCAACATGGTGGTACAGTTAGACTGGAGCGATTAAGGATATTGAGGGAGACCCGTAACACAAAAAACGTTTTTTAATGGAACCGTCTTTTGGATCGTGGTGTGTTACAGGTTCCCTCTTGGGCGTAAGATGCGCCCATGTCAAAAAACAGGATTAACTATATGGGTTTGATGAACAAAAGCAAGGTCGAGGTTGTTTATGACTTCCGTCGCAGCATGGTTGCCGATTACCTGCGTATCAGAAGTTATCGTAAGACTGCTGGTCTATACTCAGTGAACCCCAAGACTGTGGTCAAGTGGGTTAAGCGCTACAAGGAGAACGGCTTAGGAGGCCTCAGGGACTTACCCCGCATTCCCCGGCGTCCTTTTCGCAAGGTTACACCTCAGATGGAGCGGGAGTTGCTGCGTTGGCGGGATCGTACCGGGTTCGGAGCCAGGTCTGAGTTCCTGGGCAAGGCCTTTACCTATCAGTTGTACTTCAACCTGGTAAGAAAGAACTCCTATAAGGACTGCGAAGTGCCCCCGTCGGGTAGCAGTCGCCTGCCGACATACTTCAAAAGTACAACGTAGATCCCGGGGTGCTCGTGCTTCATCCCGTTATCCTGGAGGCCGACATGGTTAAATCACTTGACACTAACAAAAAACTGACTAACCTGGAGGTTCAATCTCTGTACCCTATGGGGTAACTTCTTACCCCAAGGGGCAGGCTCTACCACCATGTTGGTAGTTATCCCGTTGAAGAACTCTGGTTTACTTGACATATCTTCGGAACGTCGTAAGGTATAGTAGCATTATGAAATTCCAACCAAGCGAGGCATTATGCTTGACAAATTAGCCGCGGCCGCGACCGGGGCCAGGGCGGACTATACTGACATCCGCTACGAGGAAAACCGGTCGGTCGCCATCAGCTACCAGAACAAGGAGTTATTGCGGTTTTCCACCCCCACCAGTCGTGGAGGGCACATACGATCCTACACCAAAGGAGGAAAGGCCATACATTCCTTCTCCAGCATCGAGAATCTGGATAAAGGCATTGCACAATGCGCTGCGGATGCAGATATCGCCGGCACGCATCGTGAGAAAAAGCTTGCCCTGGCAAATACCGAACCCCTACGAGGGCAATTTTTGGTCAAGCCCAGGAAGGATCCAAGAACGTGGGGGCTGGATGAAAAACACGACCTTCTGAAACACTATCGCGATCTCTTGATGGATATCCCCAAAGTGATGGTAGTGACAGGTTCATACACCGAGTGGTACTCGCGCCGTTGGTTCGTAAACTCCGAGGGCGCAGCCATAGAGTACGACCTCTTGATCTCAAATATGGGTTTCAGAATCACCGCCAAGGACGGTGACGTGGTGCAGATGACCGCTCATGCCATCGGTGGATCGGACGATTACTCCAAACTTCTGGATAGAGATGAAGTGCTGCTCAAGAAAGGCAGGATAGCGGCCGAACTGACCAAAGCTCCCAAATTGCCCCCGGGCAACCTCCCGGTGATACTCGACCCCAGCGAAGCAGGGGTGTTTATCCACGAGGCATTCGGGCACCTGTCTGAGGCCGATGACCTCGTCGATAACCCGGCGTTTCTGGCCAAACTGCAGATAGGAGCCGTGTTGGGATCCGATGTTCTTAACGTAACCGACGACGGTACGATGTATGGGATACCGGGTTGGCACGAAGTGGACGATGAAGGGGTCAGAACCCGTCGCACCGAGTTGATTAAGAATGGAGTTCTGGCGGGTCGCATGCATTCCCGGGAAAGCGCGAACGAGTTTGCAGAACCCCTTTCCGGAAATATGAGAGCGGTAGGACCGCGCTTTACTCCACTGGTACGAATGTCCAACATCTTCATAGGGGAAGGAACGTCGTCTTTCGACGATATGGTTTCCTCTATTGATAATGGCTATTATCTTATCGGATCCAAGGGCGGCCAGACCTCGGGCGATGCGTTCACCTTCGGCGCCCAGTATGGGTACGAAATCAAGGGCGGCAAGCTGGGCAAGTTGGTGCGCGACATCAACATGTCAGGCGAGCTGTTTACTACACTTGCCAACATCTCAATGGTAGGCAGCGATCTTGAGTTTGCAGAAAGCGGCGGCTGCGGCAAAGGCGGTCCCATGCAGCTCAATTCCAAATCAGGAAAGGGCGCTCCACATATCAAGATTGATAAGGTTACCCTGGGAGGTGCCCGGTGATAGAAAAAGTGCTCAATGCATCACTCGAGATGTTCGACGATTCGGAGATTTACCACAAGGAACAGACGAACACCAGTATCCGCTACGGCAATTGGGATTTAAGGAGAATATCCTCCGACAGAATCTCCGGGGTGATGATGCGCGTAAAGAAGGAAGGAAAACTGGGAACCGCCTCGGCCACCACCCTGGATGATCCCAAGGCCCTGATTGATGCCGCCCGCGATTCAGCAACACTTGGGGAAGAAGTGCCTTACGGATTCTCGACGGTCACCGAGTTTCCTGAGGTAGATAGTCATTCCACTGAGATACCCGACTATCCGACATCGAAAATGATTGCGATGTGCGAGGAGGCCAAGAAAGAAATCAAACAGGCCCTGCCAGACATCTCACTCAACGTGGGGATAAGCAAAAACGAAGAGCGCCTGCAAATAGTTACTTCGGGAGGCGCTAGGGCAGAGCATCGAGAAACCGGCTTTTCCTTCACGGTTTCCGCCCCTATCAAGGGTGCAGGCACATCTATCTACCGATACAAAGAAGAGATAGCGCCTTTCGCCTATCCTGAAGACGTGATTGGTGAGTTCATCCGCCGCTACCGCTGGACTGAGAACAAGGTGACTCCTGCCACCAAACGCATCCCCGTGATATGGACGCCTCAGGCCATGTACATGTTCACCCTGTCCTTTGCTACCGGACTTTCCGGAGACGAACTTGCCAAAAAAACCTCTCCCCTGATGGACAAACATGAAAAACAGATATTTTCGGAAAAACTCAGTCTGATTGAGGACTCCCATTCGCCCCGGATGGGCGCGCGAGGCTTTGACGACGAGGCCATTCCCACGGAAAAACGAGCGCTTCTGGAAAACGGCGTGCTCAAAAGTTACCTGCTCGATCTGCGTACCGGTGCAAAGCTGGGTGCGCGTTCATCAGGCAACGGGTTCAAAAAAGCCCTGTTCGGCGGGGGCACAAACATGATGCCCAATCCCTTGCCTGCGAATCTGTGGCTCGAGCCGGGAGATTCGTCCCTCAATGAGATGATTGCCTCGATGGACGAAGGCATCCTTCTCACCGGCGGGATGGGATTCCACTCCGGCAACTACTCGCAGGGACATATAGCGGTGCAAGCCAATGGATTCATGATCCAGAAAGGCAGGGTCACCGGACGCCTGGATTCCACCATGCTTTCGACTAACATCTACGAAGATTTTGCCAACGTGCGCACTGTATCTAAAGAAGTGGAACTGGGCATGGGCGGCTACTACCCATACGTACTGGTTGACTCAATGCAAGTCGTGGGAAAATAGCCGACGACTGCGTACCTTATACGATCTGCATACTCGATGCAAGTGGCAGGCAAAAAGCAGAGGCTTACAACACAGCTTGCATACGCCACGCGGATTGTGGGGAAATAGCGAATAGACATCCACCAACCTGCGTCGACAAGCTGCATCCTTTAACCGCAGTTTATTGTCCTTCAAACCACAGATTACAACTCCCTATGGTCGTTTTCCTTCGGTTGAACTTCTTGCAGTCGTTCTCTTTCGAATCACAGATTAGGGCTCCCTGCGGTCGCCCTCCTTCGGTAACGCAGATTACAACTCCTTACAGTCGTTTTCCTACGGTAGGGCTCGTTTCACTCGTCCTCTTTCGGTGATAAAGAAGTTGACCTCGGTAAGTCATGGGAATACGTACCTTATCTCTGTGTACCTTGGTGTTGACTCTGTGTCTCTGTACCCTATGGGATGCAGTAAAGTAGGCATCCCACACTAGACGGTAGTGCAGGCGGGGCAGGCTCTGGTTATTCTCGGACAAGCCTGCCAGGCAAATGCCCTACTCGGCTGTCTTCAACTTGGAGGAAGGCTTAATTGCAAGCCACGCAGATATCAACAATGCGCCGAATCCAAACACAAACGCGGCAAGCCTGAACAGCCACCCTGCAATCGGGATGTGACACAGGAGAACGGCGATAAAGGTTCCCAGAAGCATGGACAGTACGATATGGGCTTCCTTACCTTTGTTGGCCTTGCCAAGGATTAGTCGTCCAAGCGCCGTGCCTGCATACAGTGATGAAAACAGGATACCTATGGTGCAGACAGCGGTAAAGAAAAGCCCGGCGGCTACCCCTACTACTGAAACAAAGAGAAGTATTATGAGGAAGGCAACAACCGGCAAAGCCAAAAGCGCCAGACCGCCGGTAAGCGCTGAAAGCCCGGGATTAACCAGTATCCTGCCGGTGACGTCCTTGAAGTGTCGCGGGAAAACCAGTGCCAGAAACAGTCCGGCGCCGGCGATCACCAGAAAACGCAAAATAAACCTCGTAAGCCAGCCCCCAAAGGTGCGTCTGGGGAAAGGGCGTTGTGGCTCCGGTTCAGTTTCTGGTTCGGGAATAAACTCAACCGTACCCGAAAGGAGTACGGCGCTGTCGGCAACGTGAAGCCTGCCCGTGCTGTAACGCAAGGTATCCTCGATAACAGCACCGTCCTCGATGTAAATCTCGGCGGCTGAGAGTGTAACCGGTCCTTTTACGTGGCCGGTCAGGAATATGACCGCACCGTTCGCGCTCAAGGAGTCGTTGAACGTACCGTCAAGATAAAGGCTGGCACCGGCTAATTCGGCTTTTCCCTCGATGTTGCCCTTAACTTCGATAACCGCTCCAGCGATAATCAGATTACCTGCCACATCGGAAAGAACGCGCACATGGGCGCCAAAAAGCGATGCATCTTCGGGAACCGCTGCCCTGACTTCAACCAGTGCACCTGCCGCCACCAGCTCCTCTGAAATCTGCTGGGCGGAATCTATGCGTACCACCGCACCGAATCTGGCCTTGCCGGAGATGAAATCCCATGGATTGACTTCCATTTCCGCCGCGCTGACTGCGGCAATAAGGCAGAGAACCGTTAAAACTACAAGCCCTTTTCTCATTAAAATCCTCCTCGGATTTGACGTACGTTAAGCATTTTGAACGTGATTCATTCTAGCATCAAAGACGCAAATAAACCCTCCAGGTTTCATTGATCATCTGGTATTATCGATTTAGATCCCTCTCATCGATTGGATGCAAAAAAATGGAATATTCTGACAGGATAACTATAAGGTGAATTCCATGCCTTCCATGAGGCCGAACACGTCAACCGAGGCGCGCTCCTCCTCAAGGATACGGTTGCAGTGGGTGACGAAACGGTCTATCTCGTAGTCTATTCGCTCAGGGGCATGGTGGTGCAGACCCAGACGCTTGGCTCCTGAGTCTATTGCCAGCCTGAGGGATTCCTGATAGGAGGAATGTCCCCAGGTTTTATGGGTGGGAAGTTCTTCGTCGGTGAACTGGGAATCGTGAATAAGCAGTTGTGCCCTGGACGCAAACTTGACGTAATCTGCGTAGGGGTGAGGAAGTTCCTCGGTTAAAGACGCCTCGTGATCGGTCATGAAGACAAAAGCGTGCCGCTTTTCCGCAATACGCAGGCCCAAAGCTCCACCTGGGTGGCAATTATTTATGGTCTGAATATTGAGGCCTCCTATCTTTAACCCGTCCTCTTTCAAAGGAATGAATTCAAACTTGCACGGCAGGTTCTTGAACTCAACCGGGAAATAGGTAAAACGCATCTGATCGCTGAAGATGGCCTTGAGTTCATCTGGAGATGAGGCGCGACCGTATATGACGAACTCGCTGTTGGGAAGGTAAGTGGGGGTAAAAAAAGGCCATCCCTGAATGTGATCCCAGTGATAATGAGTAAAAAGGACATGGATGGGACCGCCCTTGCCGCGTTTCATAATAGATGCGCCCAGCGGGCGTATCCCGCTGCCTGCATCTATGATGAGTGTAGCGCCGTCTCGCCCGGTAACCTCGACACAAGTGGTATTCCCTCCATACCGTATAGTGGTAGGGCCAGGTACCGGTATTGAGCCCCGGGTTCCCCAGAATTTAACCCTCATGCTTAAGTATACATAAATACTAAAGATAGTCAACCTTAAGTGCTCCTTTTACCCTGCTGGGACGCACCTTGAAGACACGGGGTTAAACTCCTTACCTTCTGGATGTTCCCTACCCCCTCCTCGCCCTCCTCACCCTCAACCGCTTACACGACACCGAATACACCAGATGCGTTACGGGGTGTTATGTCCTTGAAGACCAGGAACGCATGTTCCTGGATATAGTGAAAATGCCCCTCAAGGGTACGGGGTGTTATGTTCTTGATTAAGGGGCGTTAGCCCCAAGTGATAATGGAAATGCCCCCTCAAGGGTGCGGAGTGTTATGGGTTACGGGGGTGTTATTTCCTTATGACCGGAGCGTACGCTCCGGCTTATCGTGAAAATGCCCTATGAGATACCCTATGAGATGCAATAAACTTAGCATCTCAAGGGGTACGGGGTTACGGGTGTTACGGGAGTGTTACGGGTTACGGGGCCTTGGGGTCCATTTCCTGGCCGCAGCACACCAGGGTACCGGCGCCCGCCTGGGTCACCTTAACTTCCTGTCCGCAGATGTTGCACCTGTAAGTTTTTCCTTCTTCTGCCATTAGTACCTCCATGTTTGTTCGTGCCGTCTTCGGTTAAGCAACCGCTTTTGTTTCAAACTCACTTCCCGGCGAGGTTATTCCCAGGTGATTTATGCAGAATCCGGGCAAGCAAGACGCATTCGGCCCTAAACAGAGCCAGATTCAATCAGCCAACTCCACAACCACCGCGCAAGAGACTCATCGGGTTAGAGTGTTACGAAGTGTTATCTCCTTGTGACCAGAGCGTATGCTCCGGCTTATTGTGAGAATACCCCGAAGGGGTTACGGGTTATCGGTTCAGAGCAACACCCTGGTTACTTGATTCTACCGGCAGCGCAACGGAGTCTTCAACGTGATCGGTCATGGTAGAACATATCCAGCATTTCCCGCTGTAAATGGTCTCATGATTGCTTATTTCAAAGCGTTTTCCCATGGCAAGTATCTCGTTATTACCGGCGTTATTACGCGCCACATCAAAAAGTCGTCCGCACACCTCGCATAAAGCATGATCGTGAGGATGCAGATTGGGATCGAAACGCTTGCTGTCGTTAGTGGCGGCAAACTCGCGTATCTCCCCCAGCTCAATCAACATGTTGAGGGTATTGTAAACGGTGGCCAGGGAGATGTTGGGATACGTTCTGCATACCGCACGGTAGATGTCCTCGGCAGTGGGATGATTCCTGTTATCAAGAAGCTGACGGAGTATCAGGATACGCTGGGGCGTGATCCGCATGCCGTGTTCTCGACACTTGCGAATGGTGGCTTCAACACTTGTCATAATTAGATAGATTCTAAACAAAAAGCGAGCCTTGTCAAGGCGTAAGGTATTCACTCCTTTAATGCCATTATGCTGAGCAGCAGCAGCCCGGCGTTTGAAGAACAAGCAGGTAACGGCATATAAATCGGGCACATAGCTGCTTTACGTGTGATTTTATAATCACTCATCTTAAATAGTAGAGCCGAATGGTAATTTCGAATTATTCTTGAATGGAATAATCAACATGTCAGTGCGGCAGGAAAATGAAACACCGAAAACCATGGATTGGATGAATTGAAATTGTTGTTCCCGGAAAACGGGATAACTACCAACACTGTGGTATACTCGCCCAACAGAGTTCTTCGATTTATGAACGGGAAGTTGTGAAGTCAAACCGATTCATCTCGAGTAGTTAGTAGTTCGGTTAATCGAAGAACCATCGAGCGCTCTTTCGGGAGTCTTTTTCGGATGATAAAAAACCAAGGTCAATGTATATTGTGACTTGTAGGCAAAAGTCGGAATTGACTTTTTGTGTAACTTTTGCTTGACAAGTCTCGTCCTAAGGTTATACTTGTGGTTATGAGAAAAAAGACATTTCCCTTACTTTTAGTGGTTGCCGGCTTGCTGGCAACGAGCGTTCTGGCTTGCGGAAAGCCGGAAGAGCGTACCCTGGTTCGTGTGGGGGACGAGCAGATCAAGGTGAAAGATTTTCTTGCTGCTTACCGGCCACAGGTTTTTTCTGACGAGGAGGCCGAGCTCGAGGCCAAAATGCAGATTCTGGACAAGCTGATTGAGGAGAAACTCCTGGTGGCCGAGGCACGAAGCCGCGGGTATGCGGACGATCCCCTCATCGAGGAAGGCATGCAGGAAATTGTTGAAAGAGCTTTGATTAACACCCTGTACACGAAAGAGGTCATAGAGAAAGGCAAGGCTTCGCGTGCCGATGCGAAGCGATACTACAACGCGGACAAGATACTTCTTACCCTTCAGATAATCCACATTGAATCCGACACCCTGGGTTACGTAATTTTGCAGGAATTTTCCTCGGGGGTGCCTTTTGATACCCTGGCCGTGCATTACTCCACTCATTACACTGCGCGTAATGCCGGCAACGTGGGCGTCCAGACACTTTCGGCTTTCTTCGAGACCCCGGCGTTCAAGGAGCTTTCTCGTCTGAAGCAAGGTAAGACCACGCTGCCCCTTGAAAATGAGACGGGCGGTTACGACATTTACTATCTCGTTGAACGCGGTGAAAAGGAAGATCAACCGCCTTTCAAGGAGATGGAAGTCTCCGCCATCAAGCAGATTGAGATGAGACGTCAGGGCAAACTGAGCCGCGAGAGCCTGGAAAAATTGCTGCGAGAGGCGAATATCGAGTACAACAACACCGCGTTGGCCCTGCTTTCCAAGCCTTCCTCCGCTTTGAGCGCCGATGAAATGGCCACCTGGACCATCAAGGTGGACGGCGAGGTAGTAGACAGCATAGGTTCCATGCTCGATGCCTACCAGCGTTTCCCCCAGGGCGTTCCCCCTCAGCAGCTTCAGAGTTATGCCGAGCACAAGGCGCAGCGTCCGGCCCTTATCAAGGTTGCTCTCAAACGCAAGCTTGATCGCGACCCGGCCGTTGAAGAAGCGATTGAGGCTTACGTGGCGTCCCAGATGCGTGGTCGTATCTACCATGAAGAGGTAATCGAGAAGGTGCAGGTCAGTCCCGAAGAAGTGCGCGCCTATTATGACTCCCATCCCGATGAGTTCTTCGTGCAGGAAAGGCGCAGACTCTCGATTATACGGTCTTCCTCTTACAGTGATATCCAGCAGGCGTTTTCACTTCTGCGGGAAGGAGAATCTTTCGAGGCGCTCGCTCGCCGCTTCTCCGATCACCAGTCGGCCAAGCGTGGAGGCTCCATAGGTTTCAGGCAGGAGAACGACGTTTCCTTTAAGCCATTCGTACAGCAGGGCTTTCAGCTTGTCAAGGGTCAATACTCCAGGACGTTTGAGGTCTACAACGGCTTCGGAATCGTCAAGGTTGACGACGTGCAGAACTCCTATGCCAAAGAGTTTGAGAAAGAAGAACGTCGCATTGAACGAACCCTGCGCAAGGATAAAGAAAATGAACTCAAGATTGCATTTATCACCGAGCTTCGCGGAAAGATAGATGTGGAGATAGACGAGGGATTGCTTCTGCAGATTGGCAAGGCGGAGGAACAACCGGAAGCCAGGCCGCAGTAGCAAGCCAGGCTTGCAGACGATAAATCAATTAGTGTTTCGTTCTTAGAGGAGTTATGAATGAAAAAAGAAGTAAAGAAAAAGCCGGTCAATAAAGAACCGGTCAAGAAGGAACCGGCGAAGAAAGCCCCGGCGAATAAGAAAAAATGGATGCCGTGGGCCATTGCCGTAGGTGCGATTGTAGTTGTGGTGATAGTGCTTCTTATCTGGGATCCGCCCTTTGTGAAGAACATAGTCGGTGAACCGGAAGGCTCCGACGGCGGCGGCAAGATTATTGCCCGGGTGGCATCTTCAAAGCTTACCCTCGATGATTACCAGACCATGGTCGCTCTTTATGTCCCTCCTGAGAATCAGGGTCAGTTTGATCCCATGGAGATCATAAACGCCTGGATAGAACAGGAGATTGTGTACCAGGAGGCGAAGAAGATGGGGCTTGAGCGCAGCGATACCGTGCGTATGGCGCTAGATCAGCTCAAGTTCGCCTACGAGCTGAATCGCAAGCAGCTTTTAACTCAGGCATGGCTGTCCGAGGAAGCAAAGAACATTGCCGTATCCTCCGATGAACTCAGGACGTACTTTAATGCCCACAAGGAAGAATTCCTGTACGAGGTGAAGATATCCCAGATTGTTCTCGCCGATCCGGTAGCCGCTGCTCAGATATACCAGCAGCTTAAGCAGGGCGCCGACTTCGGCAAGCTGGCCGAGCAGTATACCCTCGATCCATTAAGGGGCAAACCCAGCACCTTCCTGCCCCGGGGATCGGGGATGTTTACCCTGGCCATGGAAGATGCCATATTCACGCTTGCCCCGGGCGAGTTTACCGAACCTTTCATTACCGCCCAGGGACTTACCATGATTTTCAAGCTCGCAGATAAGCGCAAGGTACGTAAAGATATAGCGTTCGAGGAAGTTGGCGCTTATCTTGAAGCCATGATTCTCAACGAACGGGGCGAGACGGTCATATCACTGAAGCTCGATTCCCTTAAAAGCGCCGCCCAGTCAGATATTGAGATTCACATGGAGAATCTTCTCTACTGATGCTGAAGTGACGCTCCTACTTGTCATAGCGCTTTTTGGAGGGACGGCCGATCGGGTGATGGCCGTGGTGGATGAAGAGGCTATCCTTGCCAGCGAGGTTTCTTTGATGGTGACTCTTGCCAGGCTTGAGTCACCCGTGCCTTTGGGTCCTGAAACCGAGGATTCGCTTGCCGCCCAGGTACTGGATCAGCTTATTGCCCAGAAGCTGATTTTCAAAAAGGCGCGTCTCGACTCGACCATAGTGGTGGATAGGACGGAGATAGCCCGCAGTGTCGACCGGCAATTAGAAGGTTTCTACTCCCAGCTCGATTCGTTTCCCGAAACCCTGGCGCAGTTGCAAGAGGCGGGATTAAGCAGGGATCGGTTGCGCCAGATGCTTATGAATCAGGGGCGCTACCAGGCCATTGTTCAGCAGATGCTGGCGGCGCAAGGCAAAACTCAGCCCTACGTTTCGCCCAATGAAGTAAGGGAATACTACGATTTGCACCGCGACTCCATTGCCGTTGTTCCCGGCTATATCAGCATGGCTCATATAGCCTTCAGTGTTCTTCCCTCCCAGGCCGAGCAGGCTCGCATAGAACGCAAGATACTTGAGGTTATGGATATCCTTTCCCGCGGCGGCGAATTTGACGTGCTGGCTTCCTCTTTCTCCGAAGACCCCGGTAGCAGATCGCGAGGCGGGTCACTGGGCTGGGTAAAGCGCGGAGAGCTTTTTCCCGAGATAGATTCGATCATCTTCTCCCTTCCTGTGGGACGCGTTTCGCCTCCGGTTCCATCACGCGACGGTTATCATCTATTCCTGGTAGAATCGCGTTCCGGTGACAGAATCTACGTGCGGCACATGCTGTTCAAGCAGCGCATAACCAGAAGGGATACCCTGCGGGTTATCGAACTTGCCGATAGAATAAGAGAAGAGATAATCGCAGGCGAGTTGAGTTTTGCCGAAGCGGCGCGAAAATACTCCGAGGATGTCACCAGCAGCAGCGAGGGAGGCTTCATCGGAGAGGTTCCCCTTTCCGTGCTCACTCCTCCTTTTGATTCGGTTGCCGCCGGCATTGATTCGGGGCAGGTCAGCAAGCCGTTTGTCTCGGACATGGGCGTGCATCTTCTCTACGCGGTGAATAAACAAGAAGAACGCAAACTTACCTTTGACGAAATGCAGGTACAGATACGCAACTATCTGGCTGCGTTAAAACAGGAATCCTGGCTTGAGGACTTGATCACAGAGGCTCAAGAGGAGTTCTATGTCGAAAAAAATCTCTGAAGAGACTTCCGACGCAGCTGCAATAGGCGCTGAAGAACTGCGCCGGCTGATGGAGGTCACCGGGCGGTTGCTTTCCACCATAGACTTCGACCAGCTGCTTGAGATTATTCTGGAATCGGCCAAATCGTTGACCAAATCAGGGGCCTCATCCCTGCTTCTGCTCGACGAAAAGGTAGGCAAGCTTCGTTTTGCAGTGGCCACGGGCGAAGCTAAGGATTCCCTGTCATCGCTTTACGTTCCCTTGGGCGAGGAAAGCATAGCGGGTTACGTGGCCTTGAAGGGCGAACCGCTCGTGGTCAACGACGTCAAGAAAGACGGCCGGTGGTACTCCGGGGTTGACGAGGCAACCTCGTTCCAGACTCATTCCATCCTGGGAGTTCCTCTTAAGCTCGAAGGCAAAACGGTGGGCGTCATCGAGGTTCTCAACAAAGAAGACAAGCAGGAGTTTAGTCCCGACGACGTAAGACTGCTCGAACTTCTGGCCGGTCAGGCAGCACAGGTATTACGCAACGCCCAGGAGTACATGGATCTGCAGGCCTCCAAGCGCGTGATAGAGGCTTCCCATGAACTGCGCTACAAGATTGTTGCGGGTTCCGCGCAGCTGGTTGATGTTATAGACCTGGCCGCGCGGGTTGCGGATTCCAACACCACAATCATTATCACCGGAGAGAGCGGTACCGGCAAGGAATTGATGGCGCGCTATATCCATCATAACAGTCCGCGCCGCGAGGGCCCTTTTGTGGTAGTCAACTGCGCCGCCATCCCCACCACTTTAATCGAGAGCGAACTGTTCGGTTATGAAAAGGGCGCGTTTACCGGAGCCACGGCACGCAAGGAAGGCAAGTTTGAGCAGGCGCACAAAGGGACGCTTTTCTTGGATGAGATAGGGGATCTGGGGCTTGAAACCCAGGTCAAGCTTCTGCGGTTTTTCGAGGAGAAGGAATTTGAAAGGCTGGGAGGCAAGGAGCGGTTGAGTGTTGACGTTCGTGTAGTTACTGCGACCAACCAGGATCTTGTCGAGTTAATCAAAGAAAAGAGGTTCCGTCAGGATCTCTACTACCGGATTGACGTCTTTCCCCTCGAGCTTCCCGCCCTGCGTGAGCGCAAGGGCGACATTCCCATTCTCGTAGAACATTTCATAACCCTTTTCAATATGGAGACCACCAGGGGTATCGAGGGTATTGACAAGCAGGCTCTTGCCAAGCTGGGGACCTACGATTGGCCAGGCAACATACGCGAACTGCGCAACGTGATTGAGCGTGCATTTGTGCTTTCACCCGGCTCCACTCTCCGTGCCGAGGATATTGTTATAGGCAAGGGACCGCGCGAGGAGCAGCCCGATATCTTTGAGGGTAATAAGCCCTGGCTCGATGCTGTTGCCGATTTCAAGAAGAAATATCTTCACCGAACCCTTAAGAAAACCAGAGGCAATCATAAAATGGCCGCCCGGATGCTGGGCATTCAACCCAGTTACCTTTCCCGACTAAAGAAAGAATTGGGTCTTGAAAAGGAGGGATTTTGACCGAAGGCAAGCGTCTTTTATCGGTATTTATAGCGCCTAACTCACTGTTCGAAGATTTACGGGAGGGCCCGCGATGGCTGGTTCCCTTCCTCGTTCTTATCCTGGTGGCCGCTGTAGCCGCAGTACTGCCGCGCCTGTTGATTTCAGCGGACATCTGGCTGGGTGTGATGCGTGACAGGCTGCCCGAAGGTATGGCCATGAGCGCCGAACAGATGATGACCATGGCACAGCAGATGAGTTCGCCCATTGCTCTTGCAGGGGTTGCCGTATCGGTAACGGTTCTGAATTCGATAGTTACCTTTGCCTCCGCCCTTCTATTCTGGGCGTTGTTCGCGTTTTTCGGCACCGAGAGTTCGTATAAAAAAACCCTGGCCGTGGTAGCCTATTCCGGTCTTATCACGGCGCTGGGAATGATTCTGCTCTCCGTGCTCGCCATATCGTTTCAGAGGTTGGATATTACCACCTCGCTTGCTTTTTTGTCTTTTCTTGACCAGGACACTTTCCTTTACCGTTTTGCCGCCCAGATTGATTTCTTTACAGTGTGGCGGGTGCTCATCATGGGAGCGGGGTTTGCCGTGGTTACGAATACCAGGAAGTTCACGAGTTGCACGATAGTCATTGTTCTGTGGCTTGCGCTGTCCTTGCTGCTTTCTTTGGTGCGCCTCGGCGGCGCAGTGCGGTGATTTCAGCCGATGTCTTAGTTATAGGCGCCGGGCCGGCAGGTGCAGAAGCGGCCTACCGGCTCTCCGAAGCAGGTTTGAGAGTGGTGGTGCTCGAAAAATTGTCCCTTACACGTGAAAAATCCTGCGGCGGAGCCATCCAGACCGGGGAACTTCTGGAGTTCGGCAGTCCTCCTGCTGATATCATCGAACGCCGAGCCACAGCCGCCCGGATATTCGGGCCATCCGGTTCTTTCCTTGAGATATCAACCGAGCACGAGGGGCAGGGAGGAATCACCGTAAAACGTTCCACCTACGACCGCTGGCTGCAGCAGCGTGCGGTTAAGGCTCAGTTCGTTGAGCACGCCGACATCGCATCACTCTCAAGAAATAAAAATATCTGGCAGGTCATCGTTGATACCCCGGAGGAGAGGGTATCCATCGAGTCCCCCCTGATAGTACACGCAGCCGGCGGCAACGCCTCGCGTCTTGAAGAAAAACTGGGACTCGAACCCGTTTCCTACGAGGGTATGGGTATCACCTGCCAGTTCTGGCTGCAATCCGATCAAGCTGTCCTCGACCAGGCTTTCGGCAACGCAATCGAGTTCCACTTCGTGCCTGAACACATCCCGGACGGATACTTTTGGCTGTTTCCCAAGCGCGATATTCTGGTCGCAGGAGTGGGCACAACCATGGACGTGATTCGCGGGCGTCGAATATCTCTCCTTAAAGAACTGGAGGAATTCGTATCGGCTCAATTGCCCCGATTGGGTCTTAGGCGGGATTTGCCCCGCGTCCGGCAGGATGGGGGCAAGGTGCCCATGAGGCTCAGAACCCCCATTTACGCTGACGGGCTGCTGGTTGCAGGTGACGCCGCCGGGGTTGGCTCCATCATCCACGGGGGAGGCATCTACCAGGCGCGCAAGACCGCGGTGTTTGCCGCAGAGGCCGTTCAACGGTATCTGGATGGTGATGAGAAAGCTCTTGCCCGCTATCAGGAGCGTGTTGTTGAGTACTTCACGGATTACGAGCGGCGCTGGGACAGGAGGCTCAAGCCGTTTCTCACCGACGAGCACCTGATCCGTTTGATATTGGACAACGGCAAGGACGATGAGTCAATCAAGGAAGGCCTGGGAATCCTCCTTTCATCCACCCAGGGGCATCGGCGCGCCTACGAATTGATTGAGGAGGCTTCGTTCGTTCTTATCGCCGGTGAACTGGATTCCATCATCCGTGACGAACGGGCGCTCATCAACCGTAAACTCGAAGAGCTTTTTACCTCGGACACTCACCTGCACCGCATGGTGAACGAGGTGCTGCTGTGCGGGGGCAAGCGGCTTCGTGCGATACTGGTTTTACTCGTTGGGCAGTCCCTGGGTGCGTCATTGGACGATCTCCTTCCAGTAGCCATTGCATACGAGGTTTCCCACACCGCGTCGCTGGTGCACGACGACATCATTGACGGCGGCGAGTGGAGACGAGGAGCCCAGACCCTGCACCGCAAGTATGGCGTAGGACATGCCATCACTGCGGGCGACGCGCTGCTCATAAAGGGTTTTGAGATGATGGTATCGTATCAAGGCCGTGAAGGGGTGGACAAGGATACTGTTATTAGATTAATCAACGTAGGTTGCAGGTCGGGTCTTGAAGCGTCGGAAGGCGAGGTGCGCGACATAAATTTCTCACCTGATGAAATCGAGGGCAAGAGTGTTGATGACTACGTCGAATTGATTCGATTGAAGACCGGCGCTTTGCTCGAGGCGGCAACCGAGGCCGGCGCGGTGCTTGCCAAGGCTACTGCAGAAACCGCCACCGCCATGCGGGAGTTCGGCAGGGACCTGGGAATCGCGTTCCAGATATACGACGACGCCAAGGACCTGCTGGCTTCCTCCACGGTCAGCCTCAAATCCCGGTTTACCGACATCAAGAAGGGCAAGCTCACTGCCCAGCTTATCCATACCGTTCATGCCGCGTCCCCTGACGATCGAGCCCGGCTCCTGCACCTTCTCTCTATGGGTTCCTCCGAGGGAGCCGAGGAAATCCTGGAGTTGTACCGGAAGTATGATGCTCTTCAGTTCAACCAGGAACTTTCGCGCAAATATCTTGATAAGGCACAGAAAAAGCTGGAAGAGTTGCCGGAGTCATCACATAAAGAAAAGCTTGCCGGTATCCTGCGGGTACTTGGTTACTGGACACGGTTCGCTCCGGAAGGGGGAGATTGAACCACAAAGGACACAGAGGACACAAAGAAACGCGCCTCCGGCGCGCATTGCAAAATTCAAATTGCAAAATTCAAATTGCAAATGGGAGTTTTTGGTTAAGAGCACCTGATCTAATCTCCTCCGCATTTGAGACAAAATATGCCATAGGTGTTTGTTCTCTTTGTGGTCTTTGTGAGCTTTGTGGTTAAGATCCCATGAGAAAAGAAAAGGTCATACTTAAAAGAATAGACAGCTACGACGTGCAGGCCATCCGGCATTTTACGGGTGAAGCGATCCGTATCCTGGACATCGAATCCAAACCCCGCGCCTTTGTAAAACCCAACCTGGTGCAGGCCACCCGGTACGCGGAGCACGCCTACACCCATCCTGAGTTCCTGCGCGGGGTGTTCAAGGCGCTCAACGAATCAGGAATCACGGAGCGAGTTCTGTTCGAGGACTGCGGGCTTGCCGTTCCCCTGCGTCACGCCTTTCGTACCTCCGGGTATAACCGACTCTGTAAGGAAGAAAAGGTACGATTCCTTAACCTGTCCGAGGCGGTGCACGATGCGTTCGTAAAAATCAAAGGGGGAGAGGTTCACACTGAGCTGCCGTTGCCCTCCCTGCTTCTCCAGGACGGCATCCGGGTGTACGCGCCCAAGCTCAAGGTGCATTCCCAGACCGACATCACCGGCGCGTGCAAGCTGATGATAGGCATCATCAAGCGTTCCATTCGGCTTCACCGGCATCATTACGATCTGGGGCGTAAGATTGTGGATGCGCTTACCGCCTATCCGCCCGATCTCATATTGATGGACGCAATAACCATCGGCATAAACGGGGTGGGGTGTCCTGATCCGGTTGACCTCGGCGTGGTGATTGCCGCCCGCAACCCGGTGGCCGCTGATGCGGTGGCAGCCTGGCTCCTGGGGTTCGATCCGGCAAAAATTGAACACCTCGCCCTTGCATCCGGGCGCGGCCTGGGGCCGATCGATCTTTCCAAGATTGAAATCATCAACCCAGACGGAATTAAACCGGCACGTAAAGGCGCGTTCAAAGAACGCGATATAGGCACGCTCAACCCGCACATCCGCTACTTTGAGGGCCAGGTGCACGACGGTCGTCGCTGCCGGGGCGGGTGCATCGGGTTCGTGGCCGAGGCCATTCACTACGTCAACCACTACCGCGCCTGGCGGCGGCAAGAGAAGGTCGGCTTTGTGGCGAGAGCGCTTTTCCGCCTCCTCGGTCAGCAGCCTTCCCAGGAGCGACCCAGGTCTCTCGGCGTGGTTGTAGGCGACTACCAGGGCGAGATACCGGCTGATGTCAAAGATAACCTTATCTTCGCAGGCGACTGTACCCGTGCCGACGGGGTCAAGCCCCGCGTGCATCTTAAGGGATGCCCGGTGTACATGGGCAAAAAGACCCTGGTGTTTGCGCTTCGGGCAAGGCTCCTTAACCCCTATCTGGACGTAGTGGAGGGGATACCCTTTTTGAGGGCTGTTGTTATCGAGCGGCTTATTAAGGTCTGGAATATAATTACACACCATTTTTTCAGGAGGAGAACATGATTGGAATCTACGTTGCATTGGGGGTGGTGGGAGTGCTGGCGATGCTGCTGCTGATGGTTATCCTCAAGATGTTCCGCGACCAGCGAACCCGACGTGCTGAAGAAGAGAAGATGAGACAAGAAGAAAAACTTGTCCAGGATTCAATCAAGGAGAAACTCATCAAGCTGGAGACGCTGGCGGCAAATCCGGCTCAGGCCAAAACGTTGGATGAGATTAACAAACGGCTGGATTCGACTACCAAGCTGTTTGGTGACATAAGCAAAGGTCTGGGTCAGATGCAGGAAGCTGCCAAGGGGATGGCCGACGTAGAGAAATCAATCACGACATTTCAGGAGTTACTCATCTCTCCCAAGGTTCGCGGGGGATTCGGCGAGGTTCTTCTCAATGAACTCATCAAGGATGTGCTGCCCCCGGCATCTTACCAGTTTCAGTATAGATTCAAAGACAGAACTGCGGTTGATGTCGTCATCAAGGCTGGGAGTCACCTCATTCCCATAGACTCGAAGTTTCCGCTTGAGGATTTTCAACGAATGGTAAACGAGGAGTTGACCGAGGATCAGTTCAAGCAGAGATTCAAACAGCTAATGACCCCTCGGGTAAAAGAGGTGCAGAAGTACATCAAACCCGACGAAGGAACCCTCAACTTTGCCTTGATGTACATTCCTTCGGAAAAGATATACTCGAGACTTTCGGGTATGGACGACCTGATGGCTTCGTTTCGCAGGATTCACGTGTTTCCGGTTTCTCCTTCAACGTTCTATCAGTTTCTTGAAACAATCAGGCTCGGCCTGAGGGGACTGGAGATTCAGGAAAACGTCAAGAGGATACTGGACACGTTGAACAGGGTCGCCAAGGAGTTCGATATGGCGAAGGAAGAGTGGGGCAAGGTGGGAACCCACCTGACAAACGCCCGTACCCAGTACGACAAGGTCAGTAAGCGACTTGATAGAATCAGTGACAAGATTGACGCCCTTGAAGTTGAACAGGAGGAAGGGCAGAAGGAGATACCCTATGAGGATACTTGAATCGTTGAGAATTAAAACAGATACGAAGGAATAAACTAACGGTGAAAAGAAGGCTTACGCCGCTTGCTAAGGTGCATAGAAAAAATCTGACCAAAGCTGAAGTTAAATTATGGGTATACTTGAGTGGCAAGAAACTTAACGCAAAGTTCAGGAAGCAATGCGTGGGTTCAATAATGAAGTGCAACACCTTGGAAAACGAGAGGGATTTCGTTATCCTAAGGATGTATGTACAAGGAATACCATCATTTGAGTTTGAAGGAGCGGGAGGGTATAGATATGATGCG
>JAUVJT010000023.1 GCA_030592225.1 Candidatus Stahliibacteriota bacterium
AATTGACCCACAAGAGCACCGGCTTGTTGCGGGAAAAACCAATCGCGGCAAGGTACGTCTCGTCTGCGGACCATGCAAGGGTGCGGCGCAGCAGAGGCAATCGTTCAAAAGTAGCCGAACGACCGGCCTTTATGAGTTTTTTCAAAGGCTTGCCGTCGAACCCGCTAATCACGTTAACTGTGATGTAGTCGCCCTTGCTGGTGGCATAGGCAATCTTTGTCCCTGAAGCGGAAAGCGCAACGCTGCCGTTGTAGTACGAGAAATCCTCGACGTGATCGGTCAGCAGCCGCGCCTGGGTCTTGCGGTTCTCAAGTTTCTCTATGTCTGATACGTAGCGCAACCTCAGCCAGTTAAGCCAGTCAACGCCGAAATCCTCAACGTCCATCCCGAAGACCTTTTCAAACGCCGCGTCCATGTTGGTGCGCAATTTTATGGCATGCAGCAGTTCAAACACCTTTTCACGACCGTAGCGTTCTTCTATGAACAAAAAGACCGATTCACCCTGCCGGTAAACGACGTATCCGCCCCAGTATTCAAATTCTTCCAGGGGAATGACGTTGTTGGAAATGAGAAGGTCTCGCATGAAGGCATCTGAAGCCTCGCCCCCGTGGGTGGAGGAAAACTCAGCGCTGCCCTCCATAATCCACAAAGGAGGACTAAACCCCGGAATCAGTGAAAAGATGTTCGACATGGTGAGGGAAAAATACAACTCGAACTGAAATATGTGGGTAAGCTCATGGTAGAGTACGTGGTGGAGATCATCGTAGGAGCCGGTAAAAGGCACAACAACCCGGTTCTTGAAAAGCTCTGAAAAACCGCCCACCGATTCCTCGATAGGCTGAAGGATGATGTTGGTGGCGGCAAAGTCGGGCTGGGATTTGTAGATGATTACCGGTATCTTGATCGGGATGTCGAATCCGAAATCGGCCGAGTGCTGTGAATACGCGGCCTCGATAACCTCAGCGGCAAAGGCGGCCAGAGGCTCTCCCCCTTCTTCGATGTAGATGGAAAAATGCTCGGTTTCATAAGTATAGGTAGGTTCTACCTCACGCTGTATCTTGTTCTTCTCGTAGTAGTACTGGGCGGAAAGCGACCCCGCTGTCAGGAAAATCAATAATAAAATCCATCCGACTCTGCTAATCTTCATATAATTAACCGGGTGACGGTTTTGGAGACGTTTCGAGGACGATCCGGGGTACGTGGCCCCACCGCTGTCCGGCAGGCAAACCGCGTTCCCGCCCGGCACAGAATCAGACCTGGATAGGAACATTGATTACAGAAAGAGACGGTGAAAAATCCACACATTGAGGTTAATGATAACCAGAGCGAAAGCAATGTCAAGGAAAGGATTTCCCGGCCAGGTTAATATCTTATACGGTAAATAAACTTAGCTCGTTACTTTAAGAAAATCATCAACAAGGTATTGAGAATGAACCCGCCCACCAGCACCCAGCTTGCCCAGGAGAGCCGCAGTATCTTGCGCTGCTTGCGCACGGCAAGAGCGGCAATAGCAACTGCAGTCATTCCCATAACGATAACGGCAGTAGCCAGGTGCACAGAGGACACATGGGAGGTGATGGGTCCCTTAAAATAGAGCATGTCGTCAATGGCCAGAATAAGGATGTTGAACATGTTGGAGCCGACCACGTTGGAGAAGGCCATGTCAGCCGCGCCGATGCGGAACGCGGCCAGGGTGGTGACGATTTCAGGCAGGGAAGTGGTTAAGGCGATAAGGATGCCGCCGATTACGGTAGCGCCGATGCCGGTGCGGTCGGCTATCTTCCCGGCCACCCCGGGCAGCCACAGCGAGACGCCGATAACCAGAGCAGCCGAAATGGCATAACCCAGTATGGCCTTACCCAGAGAGAGTTTCTTACTCGTTAACCTGCCTTTCCCCACGGTATTCTCCACCTCGATCGTTTCAGATGGTGTGTTACGGGGGGTGTTACGGGTTTGGACGTAGGGTGGATAGCGCCCCTCCCTCATGGTGATGCGGACTGCGAAGACGTAGATAACAGGGATAAGGATGCTGCCCGGCCATATCCAGGGGAATGAGTGGAGGGATTCGGCAAAGAATAAGCCCAGGGCAACCACGGAAACAAGAACCAGCGCGAACGCCGCCTCCACTATGTAGGCAGGGTTGACACCATCGAAAAAAGAGTGTTTCTTTGCGGCGAAATCGAGCATCACCAGAAGCAGCAGGTTGAACACGCACGAGCCGAGCAAGGTGCCCACGGCGAGGTCGGGTGCGTTGAAGATAAGCACCGAGCTAACCCCGGTGAAAAGCTCGGGCAGGGAGGTGGCGGTGGCAACAAGGATTACTCCTGCCCACAGGCGACCGAGACCGGTGCGCTCCGCGATAACGTCCCCGAATTTAACCAGTAACGTACCGGCGCCAACAATCACGCCCACGCAGATGAGAAATTGCACCCACAGCCAGATCATGCATGAGTCTACTGATGCCTTTGAAGGATTCAACCCCACTCAAATTGGAACGGTTCTACCGCAGGTTTGAATCGAAAAGAATTACAGTTGTAAAATTAAAAGGTGCTTGAGCTTAAACTACTTCTCGGAATGGCTCTCAAGATAACGCTCGAGAGTTTGATCCAGTTGTCGAAATGAAATGCCAACCTCAGCAAGTACAGCCTCCACCGCCTCAACATTCACCGCATTTTCCCGCTCGATCCTTTTCAATGCCTCTTTCCGGGACATAACGCCGGCTCGTATCAATCGGCTATAGAAATCATCCTTCTCTGTTACTCCCATAAGTTTATGATAAATGTAGTGTTTAACTTCTTCCACCGTACAATCGAAACGCCATGTGCAAGGATTATCAGGAGGGGATTCCCAACCCACTTCTTCCCTTATCCTGGTCAGAACCTTCTTCTCATTCCAAGGCAAATATTTGAAGAGTGAAACCTTTATAAGATCCTTCCCCATCATACGCACCATCGGCGCTTGAGGACCTGAAAACATGTAACCTTTCACGGTAGTCGGTAGAACCTCAGGCGCAAGATAACGCACATTGGAAAGAGATTCGCGAACCAGACCAAAAATATAACCGGTATAGTAACGTGCCACCGATGCTTCGGCGTCAATCCCTAAAAGCTCTCGCTTGAAAGTAGTCTGTTCATAGGGATTTGATCCGGAGAATGCTACCTTGATATTATGCCGTGAAGCAATATCCAGAATAGGTTTCCACAGCATTTTACATGCCACACACATCATAGGAACCATCGCCAGTGAAGGTTTTCGCATCCAGGCTATAAGATTATGACGCATGGTACGACGATGAATGTCCCCGGGGAACTCCAGTTGAACCAGGTCAACTCCCAAACGTTTCTGTATACGACGAATATTCTCCGAGGCAACAGGATGGGTAAAAGGATTGCGATAATTAAAAGCCAACACCTTCAGTTTATAATCACGCACCGCCTTGAGAACCACATAGGAACTGTCCCGACCGCCGGATAAGGCTACAATGCAATCATATCGCCCCTGACCACGGAAACGATTAATAACCTCCAATAATGCCTCTTCGCCTGCAAATTTCACAGACTTCGACTTATGGCAATAATTACATACCCCTTTATCGTCAAACGAAATACCGGGTGTAGTGGAAGGCAACACACATCTTGAACAAATCATAGTAATATTATAAATAAATCTATATCTTCGTCAACCCAAGAGTATCTAAAAAAACCAGATCATGCATGAGTTTACTGATGCCAAAGTAAGATTCAAGTCTAGTGAAGTTATTAAGCTTTGCCAATGGTAGTTGACAAATCCACTCGTAGGCATATTATCTCTCCCAGTACGTAGACGACTACGTGGACCCTCTAAAAAGGAATGGTTGGATGAATGAGCATGATAAGTTGAAAGGCTACAAGGGCAAGGCTCGCGAAGTGCTGGAAAGCATGGGAACACGAGTGTGGGCCGATGTTGAGATTGAAACCGATAAGGGAATCTACGAAGGAATTATCCTACCCCGGGCAGAGCAGGCGGATGATTTACACATAGTACTCAAGCTGGAGACCGGCTATAATATCGGTCTGGCGGTTCATGCTATCCGTTCCATCAAGGAGAAGGCATTTCGTGAGGCCCACTACAAAATTCCGGAGCAGGAGTTTCCGTATGACCCGATCAAGCTTAACGTGACGCTTCTGGGAACGGGTGGTACAATAGCGTCCCGGTTGGATTACCGAACCGGTGCGGTTATCCCCGCCTTTACCCCTGGCGAGCTTTACGGTGCGGTACCGGAACTTGCGGATATTTGTAATCTGAAAACAAAAAAGCTGTTCGGAGTGTTCAGTGAGAATATGGGACCGGAGCAGTACATTGCAACTGCCAAGGCAATAGGCAGGGAAATTGAAGCAGGGGTTGCCGGCATCGTGATTGGTCACGGCACCGACACTATGCATCACACCGCGGCTGCTTTAACCTTTATGATTCAGGACTCGCCGGTTCCGATTATTATGGTGGGATCTCAGAGATCGAGTGACAGGCCATCTTCAGATGCCGCTTTCAACTTGAGATGCGCCTGCAATGCCGCCGCCCACGGCTCTATTGCCGAGGTACTGGTCTGCATGTTCGGGCCTACCTCGGATGCCTATAATCTTCTTCACAGAGGATCCAGGGTTCGCAAAATGCACTCCTCCTACCGCTCCACCTTCCGTACACTCTCGGACATACCGGTAGCCAAGTGCACGCCGGATGAGGTCAATCCCATAAAGAAGGATTTCAGACCGCGCCGCAAGGACAAAAACGTAAAGCTAGACGCAGTGTTCGACGACAGGGTGGCAATCGTCTACTACTATCCGGCCATGAAGCCGGACATCATCGAGTCGCTGATAGACAACGAATACAAGGGGATAGTGATAGCGGGAACAGGACTGGGGCACGTCAACAAACCGCTTTACGCCCCATTGCGCAAGGCGTGCCGGATGGGTATCTCCGTCATGATGACCGTCCAGACCTTGTGGGGCTACGTGCAGATGTTCGTGTACGACACCGGACGTGACCTGATGGAGCTTGGTATAACGCCCTGCTCAAACATGCTGCCTGAAGTGGCCTACATCAAACTGGGATGGGTACTGGCCCATACTCATGACAGAGAAAAGGTTGCGAAGATGATGCTTACCCCGATCAACGATGAGATTACTGAGCGCGAACCACACGACGGCTATCTCATCTTCCAGGGTGGATTGCCAGAGGTAGAAGAGTTCCTCAAAGGGAGACTGAGATGAGCAATGCCTGGCGCAAGAAGCTGATCGAGGGAATCGATTTTGACGACGTAGAGTTCTACGGGAACCTGGGTTTTAAGTGCGGGTTAGAAATACACCAGCAGTTGGATACAAAAAAGAAGCTCTTCTGCCGCTGCCCGGTAGGGTATCGCAATGATGAGCCGGATGCGATAATACTCCGACACATGAGACCAACCCTGTCGGAGATGGGTACCTACGACGGAACCGCACTGATGGAGTTCAAGACAAAGAAGCAAATCATCTACCAGCTCTATCGGGGAAATGTCTGCACCTACGAGATGGACGACACCCCGCCCTTCCCTATCAATCAGGAGGCGCTTGATTATGCAATTGAGATAGCGCTCATGCTCGGCTGCCAGCTGGTGGATGAAGTGCACATTACACGAAAGCAGTACCTGGACGGGTCTATCCCCACAGGATTTCAAAGAACGGCCATCATCGGGCTCAACGGCTGGATTCCGTATAGAGATCGTAAGATAAGGATTCAGCAGCTCGCCCTGGAAGAGGACGCGTGCCGGGAAGTGCAGGATAAGGGACACACGATAATCTTCAGAACAGACAGATTGTCGACGCCTCTGGTCGAAATAGTAACCAAGCCGGACATGCACACCCCACACGAGGCAGCCGAGGTGGATGAGTTGTTGGGGAGACTACTCAGGGCTTCCGGACGAGTAAGGAGAGGAATCGGCTCCGCCCGTCAGGACGTGAACGTGTCCATCACCGGTTCGGATAGAATAGAAATAAAGGGCGTACCGAGAACACCGGACATCCGCCCGTTGACTCACTACGAGGCGCTTCGCCAGAAGGCGCTTCTCGAACTGCGAGACAAGCTGCACGCGCGGGGAATAACCGAACAAACTCTCAAAGCCACCTGTCACGACGTAACTAAACTCTTCTACGACCCGCAAGAGCGCAAACGGTACGGCATACCCGACGACGCAGACCGGGTCAACGCCGTGAATCTTGTGGGATGGCAGGGTCTTTTGAAGCACAAAACCCAACCCGGTCTCACCTTCGCCGCAGAACTCGCAGGCAGGGTGCGTGTCATCGCTTGTCTTGACCGGATGCCTAACATCCTGGTTCTCGATAATCAGACGGAAGGCAAACTGCACGGAGAGACAGACGTACCTGTCGAGTTGGAGGAACACGTTCGCAAGGCAATAGGCGCGGATAAAAACGATACCCTGGTTCTGGTATGGGGTTCAGTCGAGGACGTCAAGACCGGGGCCGAGGAGATAATCATTCGGGTCAAGGAAGCCGCTGAGATTATCCCCCAGGAAACCCGCCAGCACATGGTTGATAAGTGCAGGACGGACTTTGAAAGGATACTCCCCGGCCCCGACCGGATGTACCCGGATACCGACTCTCCGCCGGAGGCGATATCCAAGGAAAGGGTGGTAAGGATTCAGGGAACCATGGCTCCCAAACCGTGGGACAGAGAAAAAGAATACGCCGGGATGGGAATCCCTGCACATCTGGCTCGCCAACTTGCCATCCATCCCAATGCGAGATTCTTCGACCGATTGGTCGGCGGAATATCAATCAACCCTCGAATACTGGCCGAGGCATTAGTG
This sequence comes from Candidatus Stahliibacteriota bacterium, assembly GCA_030592225.1. GTDB lineage: Bacteria > Hydrothermota > Tepidihabitantia > B3-TA06 > B3-TA06 > B3-TA06. The sequence goes on from JAUVJT010000023.1 coordinate 6,839, forward strand.
GAATGGCATAGAGCTATCGCAAGGGAAAAACTCGCAGCGGAAATAACGGCGGATATGCCGGATGAACAGCGCCTGGAGCGCTTTTTTATATCTGCAGGAAAGAATCGCACTCCGCGCCGGGCGCTTTATTGCACGTTCAGACTCCTGCTTCACGGTCTCTACACCAAGGACGCCGAACCGCCCGCTCCCCTATCAACAGATGAACTGAAGTCTTTATGTGAAAAAGTTATAGCCGAACGCAAAGACGTGCGCTACAAAACCCGTAAGTTGACCCTGGATTTCCTGCTGGGTGAGGTAATAGACCAGAGCGCAGGACGGGCTGAACCGGAACAAATTATTTCATTCCTTGAGAATCGTATTCCGAGCTTCCAGCCTGCTGTCTGAGACCGACGCGAAGCGGCGACCAAAGGGAGCTTCAATGACTTATAATCCGGGGTCTGTCCCTTGGGGAGCGCGGGTTTAATACGCCCCCGCTTGCACCATTTTAATCCTACCGTCTGGGACCGTCTGGTGTCGGGTGCTCCAACCCGCGAAAAAATGAGAACAGCGGACTGGAGAGTCCGCCCTCCAGTTGGATTTACTTGGTGAGCAGCTTGAACTTGCCGTCGCGTATCTTAAGGGTGCAGACCACGTCCTGGTAAAGGGAATCGTAGATGTCGGCGGGCGAAAGGTAGGTCTTGTTCTTCATATCGTTCACGAAGGCAACGTCCGCCCCGTGATACCATGCCGCGCCAACAAGCTCCGAGCAATGCCACTTATCTTTATCGTCCAGCCAGTTGCGTTCCTGAAAGAGCTTGCACAAAAAAGCAGGAATCTCCGGCAAACCGTCGGCCCGCAATACGAACGACAGATTGGACAGCACGTCGTATGACTTGCCTATCTGCTTCTCGGCAAAATCAAGAGCTTTCCTTGCTTCCTCCTCGGTGACCGGACGAGCGTCAGGATGGCAAGGACGTCCCCAGGTAAGGGTCACGTTGGACTTGGCAAGGTAGAAGGAGCGCAAATCCCTGGACTCGACCTTGGGCCAGCCGGCATGAACAAACCGCCACGCATGATCGTAAAGCGCCATGTGATAGTAAGAATTGTTAGTTACGAGGATAACCGCCGCGCCGAACACGCCGGTTATATCAATTACGTTCTCCCCGGCAATAAACAAAATATCCCCCCGCTGAATTACGGCTTTCCTGTTGCCCAGCCTGAGTTCATCCTGCCAGGGGTTAAGCTCACGTATCTGCGGTTTGGGAGAAAAGATACTCATTCGCCCCCTCTCTTCCCCGAAAACCATACCGTCACCTTCGCGTCCTTCATACCCCGCCTCCACTCCCCTTCTATCTTGAATTCGCAGCTCTCACCGGGGCGCAGCTTGCGATCGGTGAGGTGGAAAACATCCTCGATAAGCGATTTGCCTTTTGCGTCGAGGACTACGAGCTTAAGCTGCAAGTGAGGCAAGATGCAGGCAAGCAGATTTCCGGCTTTCCCCCGGACGCGAAAAAAATCCCGCAGGCGTTCAAAGGTTACGTCTTCTATTCGGCACGCATCCTCGTCCCACTCCTTGCATAACCTCGCCATTAACCCTCCTTACTTGTCTTCAATCAAGGACGAAGCGTAGGCCCGCACCAGGGAATCGGCACGGGCGAGTGCATCATCAATAAACACTGCGGGGATTACCTCGTACAACCCGGAATGAATGACCAGGGTGTCGCCTGCACGTTCAGAAAGGGTACGCGCCACCTGGAAACTGCGGGCCATACCTATAAGATGAAGTCCCTGCCCCTTGTCCTCGGCTATCCAGGTGAATACCGGCGCCCCGCTTGATCCCAAATCAAGCACACCGTCAAGACGAATCAAGGAATCGGCCCGGTCAACCTGGGCAACCCTGGCAAAGGAAAGCCCTGCCGAGCCGGAATCTTGCCAGCCTAGCCCCAGAGGATACCCGGACGATACCGTCAGCATTCCCGGCCAAAGATCGTAAAAATTCTCAATGAAGCCGCAGGTAGATACGGCCTGAGGCAGCTTTGAAATGTCTTCTACGCCAATACCCAAAACTGCAACGTCGTGTTCTCGATCTTCAACCAGCAGGTAGGCGTCAAACGAGATCCCGTTGTTGTAAGCTATGAGGTGTTTGTTCCCGTTAACCACGTGGGCGTTCGACACCACGTACATCCAATGGGGTCTATCTTCTGCAAAAGCAAAGAAACCGCTGCCAATAAAACTATCATTGGTATCGGCAAGTGCAACAACCCGTGAAGTCAGAAAACAAGCCTGTTCAGCGGGAAGGTGCCAGGCCAAAGGATTGAACCGCGCCGCCGATAAAAGCAACGGCAGGAATAAGAGAGTGCAGATTACGGAAAACGAGCGGCGCAAACTAATCACCCTGGAGTTCGACTAAACCTTGCTTGAGCCGTTCCCGGTCGTCGGAGAAACTCACGTACTCGTACAAACGATAACCGTTCTGCGGATCAACGATATGCGGATACAGCGCAAGTATGGCATCCACCTTATCATCGCCGAAAGCCACCTGCTCCGCTATTACGCCCACCTGGGCCACCGTGAACCAGTTTGAACGGGCAAACTCACGAATCATATCCACCTTGGTGTCGCTGAACGAAGCCTTTTGAAGAACCTGCACGAACACCTCAAGATCTTCATCCCGAATGGGTTTGGGTATGGTGTCATTGTCGGTAATCAACAGCCGCATCCGTTCCGCGGCCTCGTAAAGCTCGTCCACCTCGGCGGCGATACGCCTGCGCAGGGTGCGATTCTGCACGTCAAGGGTAAGTCGCATAAGATTATCCGCCGCCGCCTCGATATGAGCTATCTCACGGCGCAACGCGTTCGTGTTGGCCTGAGCCTCAACCGGAGTCAGCACTGCAAGAAAAACTAAGATAAAAAGCGTTAACTTGAACTTCACTATTTCCTCCTTGTAATTTAGAGAAGCATAGGGATACAAAGGTCGTTGTCAACCACTTGACTTGCAGCCCACAGCGAATAATATGGAGCATGAAACGATTATTTGCCTTTTTGCTGGTGGGAGGACTAATAACAACGCTGGCCGCTGCGGATCAACGCGAAGGCGCAGGCGGAGTAATTTTTGGCCCGGGATTCTCGTTCGCCCTGGGAGCACCGCAAGGCTGGATATTCGACACCCAATCCGCGCCCTCCATAGGTTCCAGGGCTTTGATATACCCGGTGGGAACGAACCTTAACCATACCGAGGTTATAATCCATGCCAATACCATGCCCTTAAACGGACTCAGCCTTGAGAAATGGATACAGCAGGATATCAAGAGTCTTGCCGCAGAGTTCCCGGGCATAGCGCTCAATGAACTCCCCGACATTATCACCGTTGACTCCCTGACGGCCGTAATTCGGGAATTCAACCCCGGAGAAAGCAGCTACGGTCTGTACGAACGCGTGGCCTACATCGAAATGGGAAAAAACGTAGCCATAGTTTCACTCTCGGCGCAGAATGAGGAAGTCTACCAGGAATCTATTGACGCCTTTGAGTACGTGACAGGTGCATTCCGCACGCTAGGCAAAAAACTTATCCTTACCGAACCACCTGGATAAACCGCCTTTCCGTGGAAACCACCCTTTGCATCCGCAAAGACTGCTTTGCGAGCCTCAAGGTAGAAAGATCCCGTAAGGCAGGCGGGAATAAAACCTGCCTGATTTGTCCAGTCTGTGCAAAAAAAACCGGATTCAAGTGGAAGAATTTCGAGAAAGCGCATCTGCAACTTAACCAGGGCTCGGCTTTTGACAAAGAACTCAAGAAACTGTTAGATGAAGCCTTCCCTGTTCAAAAGATAGACTCAATCATCCTGGGACGCAAGATGCCCATATTCCTTGAGTACACACTCGATTTCTATTGTTCAAAGTGCGGCACCCCGTTTCGCATCTTCTTTGCCTTTCTGGAATCCGTTACGGGTGAAGGATACTACATGATTAAATCGGTTCTTTACCCGCAGAAACAAGACATCCGCCCATAGCCTCCACAACCCAAAACAGCGCCATCCCCCAGGATGCTATCCGAGACCGACGCGAAGCGGCGATCAAAGGGTTTATAATCCGCAGATGACGCAGATTTTCGCAGATTAAAACTCCTTACAGTCGTTTTCCTTCGGTTGCATAAATCAACAACGAAAGAGAATCGAAAATTTGCGCAGATAAGGCACGTAGTTACGCATGTTACGTTATTCTCTCGGTTTTTCTCTGTACCCTATGAACGCAAAGCGTTCAAGGGGCAGGCCCTGTTCTTTGTGGTCTCTGTGGTTAAAATTCTTCCTCCAGAACAGGCTAACGCTGTATTTTCAGACAAGCTCCTATCGGATGAAAAGCATAAACATAACCGCAAAAGCGGCCACGCCCAACATTGCCGACCCAAGGGCGCGGAACCAGTTGGCGTCGTAAACCTTGCGGGCGGCGATGTACAGAAGCACAGCCATCCACAACACGGGCAAGGTCAGGCGAATCATCTCTGCCCACACCGGCCACGGCGGAAATCCCCACTGCCCAAGGAACGGCGCAACAAAGGTCTCAGGTATCCAGATGAAGAAAAACCAGGGGATTATGAAGGCGAAAGCCGCAGGACCGAGGAAATCTGATGGCTTGCGCTTGCGGGTAAATATGTAGTTCCACAGGTGTATGACCCCGCCGGCAATAAGCCAGGAAAGGATGGCCCAGGGTATGGTGAAGAACGCCTGCCACAGATAGTACGATTCCTCACCAATAGGCAGGATTGGCGCAAACGCAGGCTTAAAACCCGTCAGCCACAAAAGAATTGCGGTAATGGAGTAAAGCAGCGCGAAAATGACGATAGCCCAGAAACCAATTGCTGAGTTGCGTTCCTCGTAAAGCTGGTCTTCTGCCGCCTGGGCAGGCCTTACTATCCAGGACCAGGCGTAGGAAAAAACCTTGCCAAGCATTACTTGCCTCCTTTGCAGTTCAGTATAAGAATCAGTTCCAACGAAGAGGATGTGTTCTCGTTAATCAGGTCATCATCAGATACTTCTTCGAGGACCTTCTCATCTCCTTCAACCCCGTCGTCTTCCATAGAGTTTTCATAGCACGAAACCGAAGCGTAAAGATAAAGTTCACCATTGGGAGAAAAGGAAGGCGAACTCAGGAATATACCCTGCAAGCTCAAATCCAAGGTCTTAATGGCCTCAAAGGAAGCGGCCGGAGAAGTGCGTTCAGCATAGAGGAGTTCTCCCATGTAATTTAAGCCGACAAAGGTGAGTTCATCGGCTGAAAGCCAGCACGAAAGCACGTCTTCTCCCCAGGGCTGCTTAAGCAACTTCGGTTCGTAGAACCTTGCGGTCCGTTCATCGAACCCGGCAACCATGATGCCTTCGTCAGTGGTATAGTAAAGATGCCCGCCATCGGCGCAGATAAAGGGATAGGATTCACCCGTGCTGTCGCTGTTGAGTTCTGTGAGTTTCCGAACGCCATCAAAGGGTTCCTTTAACGACCTTCTCTCAGCCATCCACAAGTCATTGTCATCCCAGGTACCGGTACGATTGCGAACGAACACCATACGAAGACCGTCGGCGCTAACAGTGGGCTGCATGTTATTGACGGAGTCGGGTATTTCATTGACTCCTCCGGCAAGGTGAACCGGCCCCTTCCAACGAGCCTTAAGTGAACGCCGCGCCCATCGGTAGAGAAGTTCACGACCCTTCTCATCTTCCATCCCGCAGACAAAGGTAAGACCATCAGGTGAAAGGTGACCGGGATTGGCGCCAATCGCCAGGGTATCTACGATTTCAAAAGACGCGCATTCGCTCCCCGTCTGAGCGGGAAGCAGCCACATCAGAATAAACACGATGCAATTCACACGTCCTCCAGATGATTGATTTGAGAGTAGTTTAATCGCTTTCTTTAAGGAGTCAACTATTCAGGGTGACCGGATACTTCGATGACGGGCGGTTCTTCGGTGCGGTGGATAATGAAGGCGCGTTTTGCAGACTGTGCCAAACGTATTGCACTTTGTTTGGAAAGATGCACCCGTCGCTCCATCTCGCCGCCCGGCTCGCGCAATGTGGCTTCTATCAGCAAGAGGTCAGCGTCTTTGATGTGCGGTTCAAGATTCGAGTCAAGCCCGCAGTCGCCGGTATAGACTACCTTCTGGTTGTTGCAGGACAGCGAGTAGCCCAAAGCGGGCATGGGCTTGCCTATCCCCCCTTTTTTGGTGCTGCCGCAGTGGATTACTGAAAACGGGGTGATAGCTACGTCGCCGAGCGCGGTATCTTCTCTCTCGCCAACCTCCCGGCGGTCAATAGTAAACGGGATGGAATCCGGGTAGATATGCTCAAACGCCTCTATGATGAACCTGTCCTCACGCGTACCCCGGGGAACGATGATGGAAAGCGGCGCTTGACGGCCAATCATTCGCAAAAAACCCAACACGGTATGCAGCCCGCCCACGTGATCAAAATGACCGTGCGATATAAGGATACCGCCGAGGTTGTCAAGAAACGAATGCTTGCGCCCCTGGTTTATTTCCCTCAAGACCAGGTCGCGTACCGTGCCGTCCCCGCAGTCCAGAAGCAGATAGAATCCCGAATCCAGGGACACGCAAATACCGGTGGACAACCCTGCCCGGGAAAAAAGCACCTGTACGCTCCAGCCGTCGCCGTGCCAGACGTAAGCGTTATTCTTCATATCAGTACGGCCTTATTACGTAGGCCAGGAGGAAAGCGATGACCATTCCGGCTTGCACGATTTTCAGCGCCTTAAGGTTGCGTTTCTTGAGCCAGTGCCATCCCCAGGTAAAGGCCACGGTCACCGCTGCCACCCCGATAAAGGAAAGCATCAGTCCGGGCAAACGCAGGGTGTTGTCAATTATTCTGCTCATGCCCGGCGCCAATACCGACCCGTAGACCAGGAGCAAATGAATAACGTAGACGATAAGCGATTCCTCGCTGAGGAAGAACGCCCCTTTGAGTTTTCGCGCCACTCCCCACTGCTCAAGGTACCAGCAAAACCCCATGAACGAGGTAACTACCCCGAGCCGGGCAATCATCTGGTCAGGCCGGTATCCCGGCGCGTACACAAAGTTCCATTGCATGAGCGCTGCCAGACCGATACCTGCACCCAGAAGCGCAAGTCCTCCAATAATTACGACGTTCATCAACCTGCGCTCGTCGGCAATCTTGCCTGAGTCGGGAAAGATGATTCCCAGACACGCCCCAAGGAAGATATATCCCCACCAGGGGATGATGGTAAACTGCGATCCGTACTGGCGGGATATCCATGAGATGAGCGGCGCAGGCCCGGAAAGCTGCATGGTGCGGACTATGGGGGCGAAGACGAAAAATGCAATACCCAAAGGCAGCAAAAACCACAGCAGCCTGCGAGGCTTGCCGGCAAGCATGCACAACAGGTGCAGCAGGATGAGTCCCACCGCGATAACGTGCAGCACGTCCACCGCCGTCATCTTGGCCAACAGCCCGGAATCGAACAGTTGGATGGTCTTGCGCAGGCTGAAAAAAGGCAGCCTCAGCCAGAATCCAATGAGGAGGAAGTAGAAATAGCGGCGCAAACGATGCCAGGTGCGGGAGCCGAATCGCTTGTAGGTATCCCAGCGGCGACGGGTAACTATCATAAAAATCATGCCCGCGCCGAACAGGAAGATGGATGCGGTAAATTTGTGAACAGATTCGTGCGCCTGCCAGAGAAAGCTCTTGGTAAACCCCGTGTCCACCAGAGCGCGAAACAGGTGTCCCTGCACCATCAAAAAGAGCGCGATGAGCCGGTAAAGGTCAACGAACAGCAGCCTTTCCCCTGGCTTGCGAAAACCCGGGGCGGGCGCTGAATCAACCGGAGTTTTCTGACTCATCGGTATCCTTGTTGTTAGAATTAGGCAGCACGATGGCGCGGTAGATGAACGTACCTCCAAGCGCGATAAGAAAAGCGCCCAGGCTCCAAAAAATGTCGGGCACCAACTTGAACGTAGCAAGGGTAAGACCGACGCCGAAAAGAATCAGGAATACGGCCAGGCCAAAGGGAACAATTGAGCGCTGCTCGCTGTCTTCGCGAACAAATCGGGCGTTGCGCTTGAGGGTGCCGATAAGGAGCCACGCTCCCAAGGCCTCGGCCAATGCCACCGGCACCACGCACCACGCCGGTGCCCAACCCTGCCACTGCAGCAGAAAAGCCAGCCCGGCAAGCACCAGCAACCCGCCGACGATGCTGCCCCAGATGATTCGACTGCGCCTACGCACGGACGCAACCCCTGACCCAATGTTTGCGCATCAAGCCATCCTATCCATACAGATTGGAAAGTCAAGCGCTCAAGGTTTGACACTCCTGCCTTAGTGTGCATACTTAATAGATGAAACGTATGTTTTTGATTTCCGTAATGGCATTGATACCAGTGCTGGCTTTAGCGGGTTGGATGCGAACTTATGGGTCGGCGGAATACGGTGAGATAGGAAGATGTGTAAGACAAACATCTGACGGCGGATACATTATTACTGCTAACTATCCCAACGATTCTACAGAATCCACTGATATCTGGTTGATTAAAACCGATTCGATGGGTAACGTCATGTGGGAAAGAATCTACGGGGAGGGCGGATACGATAAGCCATACTGTGTACAACAGACGAACGACGGCGGCTATGTGATTTCCGGGTTCATGAACATTGATGTCTGGATGATGGTAGGCGATATATGGTTATTAAAGACGGACCCCGATGGCGACACCATGTGGACGCGCATTTACCGTGGAAATTGTTTTAATGTAGGCAACTGGGTTGAGCAGACTTCGGATGGAGGCTACATTCTTACAAGTAACTGGAACGGCGCGTATTTATTGTTATTGAAGACCGACGAAGACGGAAACACGGAATGGAGCAAGAATTACGAATGGGGTGATTATTACGAAACCGGTTACTGCATTCGTCAAACTACAGATGGTGGTTTCATAGTTGCTACGAATGTGGGGTTGTTCAAAACCGATTCACAGGGAGATAGCTTGTGGTTGAAGCCTTGGCCCGGTCGATGTGTACAGCAAACTTTGGATGAAGGTTACATTATTGTTGGTCGTAGTTCGTTTAACATCCGATTACGCAAAACCGATACCAATGGCGATACCTTATGGACCCGTGTCTACGGGGGGGGGAAGAAAATGGCTACGGCGTCCAGCAAACCACGGATGGCTGTTACGTTATCGTAGGAGAAACGCGCTCGTTCGGAGCTGGAAAAACTGATGTCTGGTTACTTAAAACTGATTCGATAGGCGATACCCTTTGGACACGTACCTTTGGTGATAAACATAACGATCATGGTTACTCCGTTCAGCAAACCTCAGACGGTGGTTACGTAATTACTGGTTCGTTTGGTGAGCCATTAGATTATGGCTTCCCCAATGTCTGGCTAATCAAGACCGATTCGTTAGGTTACGTGGGGGTTGAGGAAGAGCCGCCCGTACAAGTCGAGTCAAATTGGCAGGTTATCTCCCCCATCGGCCCGCAAATCATCCTGCGCTACACCGACCGGCCACAAGGCTTTCACGCTTCAATCTACGACGCTACGGGAAGGAAGGTCGACGAGGTTCATTCAACAAATCATTCAGGTACAATCACTTGGGGTGAGTGTTACGGGCCGGGGGTCTATTTTATCAAGGAGAAGTCCAATCACCACCCGACAGTTTACAGGGTCGTACTGATTAAATAAAAAGTGCCCAGTACGGATGGGTTGACGCCCCCGACGGCAGCACCTATAATATCTTGTAATGGAAATACAGTGGTACGAAGGTTCTCAAGCGCAAGAAAAACCGCGTCGTATAATTCTGGATGGAAAACGCTTCGACGTGGACGAAATCATTGACCGGGCCCTGGTGTTCGACAAAGCGGCGCAAGGTTACCACTGGGTGATAAGGGTGCGCTGCGGAGAAAGGATATTTCTGCTAACCAGCCACTGGGACGAATGGAGCTGCAAGGAAGAATGAAGGTAATAAGCAATCCTGAAGCAGACACCAATCTTAAGATTGGCAGTAAACTATATGGACGATTGAGGAAACATCGAGCTACACAGGACAGGTTTGCGGGCCTGGGCTTGCTTCTGCTTACCGTCGCCGTGGGACTGCTGGCAAGCCTTGCCGCGTTCCTGACCTTCTGCGCCTGGTTCTACGTGCTGATGATGATACCGGCGGGGTTGGGAATATATTATTACCTGAGACGCCCGTCGCTGTATCTGCTGGCAAGGAGAATCGAGGCCGAGGAGGAGGGTTGGCAGGACAGGCTTTCCACCGCGGTTGATCTTTCGGCAAAACGCAATCCAAGGGAGGCCTACTCGCGGGAGATGATTGCAGGATACGTGGAAAGCATTGAAGGACGATTGGGTGCGGCAGCCCTCTCACTTGCCCGGAAAAAGAAGACAC